>MEDZ01000084.1:2564-8615 GCA_001724275.1 Gemmatimonadetes bacterium SCN 70-22 | reverse complement strand
CGACCCTGGACTACGTCAGTCCCGTGACGTATGAAGAACGACTCCAGAACGCCGCGTAAGAACTCTTAAACCCGTGTCCATTAAACCGGGTCAAGCCCAGCTGCGGGGTAGGCAATCAAATGACCGAGGGCCACGTTCCGCGTCGCCCCCGTTTGCTCCAAGCCGAGAGCGATGTCTCGCGCGGGCTTTCGAAGCGTGCCCGGGAACACGCCCCACTCATGGTACAAGTCTCCGCGCGCATGAGGGCGCAGCACATCCCATTAACGCTGCCAATGCAACAACCCACCACGACACATCAAGTGCTGCCGCAAGTGCTCCGACTTCGATTGCTGCGAGCATCAGCACGACCATGCGCCGCTGCATCTTGCGCTTCTCTTCGGCGTTGGCGCCCTGTGGCGCATCTCGCCAGCGCCATCGTCGCTCTCCGTCACTTCCTTCATAGATCCAGTTGTCCTTGATCCGAGCGCGCACATGTGCGTTCAAGAGCACCATGGCGATCCCGGCGATCCCGAAGAGAGCCGCAACCGCAGGCAGCACCGCAATTGACGGAACAACGAGAGTACGATGCGCAAGGAGCATTAGGGCCGGCATCGTCGCCGCGAGGCCCACCATGGCAAAGGCAGCGTCCGACCACCGCCGGTACTTCAATGCGGCATCGATTGCGCCGTATCGCGAATCCTGCCAACCGGGGACAACACCTCCACCGTGCGGATCGTCCAACCGCTCAAGGTGCTGCATAAACGCGGAGAGCAAGCCAATAATGGCGTCGTTGTGGCGCACCCACATCGCGGTAGCTAGGGTAAGCAGCGGCAGCAGGATAACCGCAGCCTCGCGCCATGCGTCCGGATCTGCCATGTCGCCGCCCGGGGGGGTCAGTCCTAGGAGCAAAGTGACAACCACCCCAGTCATGAAAGAGCCTTGGATAACCAAGCGCGATTGGATCCTAGTGTTCACTTCGGCCCACGCCGCCTGATATCGCTGAGGTGATGGTGCGTAGTTGAGCTCTGGCGGATCGACCATCTAGTCCTCGCGAACTCGTCAACAGGGGAAGACATGCGCTGGCCGTGGGCCGCCCAACGTCCAGTTGAGCTGCGCGGACATCATATAGTGTGCGCCCGAAGGGCGCACGATTCAATAGTGACCGCGTCTGCTCCAACGTTAGTTAGGCGCCGATGCCAATCGCTGGACCGAGCGCGCTGAGCGCGAGCAAGGTAAAGCGACAACTCTCTGCGACATCGCGCCCCCGCTCCTCCAGTGCCTCCGGTACGTCTACCACTCGTAGCATTGCCTCTGTTCCGGCGACCAGGATCGAGCTCTCGAGTGTCGAGCCGTGGATGACCTTGGAGCCCAAGGTCCACCGTAGTGACGGATACGGGACTCGCAACCGTTGGAGTGCGTCGGAGACCTTCAGGCCGTAAAGAAGTGCCGATAGCTCGGGAACGAAATGGGTCGGCTTGCCTTCGGACATAGAGTGGATCTTCCGAGTCCACTCGGCAAGGCGAGGATCGCCTTGGAGCCGCTGGATCCTTGCGGCTGACTGTGCGGCAGCGTCCGCGGACCGTCTCCGATCGAGTGCGACTTCTTGATCGCTGACGATTTCCTCATCACCCAGAAGGCGATCGAGGGCCGCCCGTACATGATCGGGATATTCTGACCTCGGCCGCGTGGCAGGCTCGGGTCGCAGCGTAGTACTCACGGCCATCGTTTGAGAACGTGAGACTTTTAGGTCGTGCGTGAGGCTCCATGCAAGATACCCGCGCAGGCGCTTCCGTTGGTCATCGAGTTTGGCGGAGGCGTCATCGGTCTCTCCTGGCACGTTGCCTGCCGGCGCCTCGTCGCCGACAACGAGAACAGCGTGGATGAGCATCTCAAGTGCGCTTCTGGACAGAACCCAAAGCGGTAGGGACGACGGACCGGAGAGCAACTTGGGAACCGCCGTCGCTAGGCAGATGGCGCGCGTCCACAGAGCCGTCCACGCCAACGACTCGGGAGTGACGACCGGAGGCAGCGCGTGAATGGAAGTAAGGCCGACTTCGACTGCAAGCAATGCGGACCGCGCCGCTCCATTGGCTTGCGGGAGCCGCCGTCGCGTCTCCTGTAGAAGCGACGCTGCGTCAAAGGGCAGAACAAATGTCAGCTCGTTCATGGACGTGAGTCCTCTTCGTGGTAACGAGCGATGTCGATCTAACGAGCGCCCAACGTGATTTCTGCAGTCTCGGATAATCCGCAGCTCAGATGCACAGGAGGTGTTCTCCGACAGGACTTCGCAAGGATAGCGCCGAAAAATGACCTCGGCCATCAACGCGCAACCCTCAACGTGACAATACCTTACGACTGCTGCAACAGCGCAACACCCTGTTACCGCCGCAACGTTCGCACGGATAACCCCAATACCCACCAGAACCGCGCCCCAGAGGCACACCCCCCCGTCAGCTGCCACCCCTCCCCATCACCCCATACCTCCGCATCGCCGCCTCCACCTGCGACGCCTCCGTCGTCTCCTCCGGATACAGCCGATAACTAGGCGCCACGATAGGCGCCACCCCTGACACCTCGACCACGATCACCGACCTGATCGGAAACCGCCCCCCCGTCATCTCCTCCAGGGGCGCCGCCCACGGCGCATACTCCGCGTCGCCAGGCCGAACGACAGCGGCCCGCCCCTTCACCTTGAACCCCTTCTGCACGAACACATCGACGAAGCTGACGCACACCGCCGCGTTGGCCGCGATGTTCCGCGTCGACGATGTCCGACCAGTGCAGCGCCGCGAATGGACGCGACACCGGCCATAAGATGCACTTGATTTACCACATTGTCAGAGCCCCGCGACCCCGCTACGCCCGAGCCGTCGAAACCAATGCCTCCCGGCATATGTTTACCCCTGGACATCGACCAAGCGGTCGACTCGACACGCATACACGACGGGAGCGCACGATGGACTCGAAGCACGGCGAAAACGGGGGCAAGTGCCCGGTGGTGCACGGCGCGCGCGCGACGGCCGGCGGCCGCTCGAACCGCGACTGGTGGCCCAACCAGCTCAACCTCGGCATGCTCCACCAGAATCCGCCCGCCGGAAACCCGATGGGGGCGGACTTCGACTACGCCGAGGCGTTCAAGTCGCTCGACCTCGACGCGGTCGTGAAGGACCTGCACACCCTCATGACCGACTCGCAGGACTGGTGGCCGGCCGACTACGGACACTACGGCCCGCTCTTCATCCGCATGGCGTGGCACAGCGCGGGGACGTACCGCACGGGCGACGGGCGCGGCGGCGCGGGCTCTGGAACGCAGCGCTTCGCCCCGCTCAACAGCTGGCCCGACAACGGCAACCTGGACAAGGCGCGCCGACTCCTCTGGCCCATCAAGCAGAAGTACGGCAACAAGCTCTCCTGGGCCGACCTCTTCATCCTGGCCGGCAACGTCGCCATCGAGTCGATGGGGCTAAAGACCTTCGGCTTCGCCGGCGGCCGCGCCGACGTGTGGGAGCCGGAGCAGGACATCTACTGGGGGGCCGAGGCGGAGTGGCTGGGCGACAAGCGCTACTCGGGCGACCGCGAGCTCGAGAATCCGCTGGCCGCGGTGCAGATGGGGCTCATCTACGTGAACCCCGAAGGGCCTAACGGGAACCCCGACCCGCTGGCCTCGGCGCGCGATATCCGCGAGACGTTCAAGCGGATGGCAATGAACGACGAGGAGACGGTCGCCCTCATCGCGGGCGGACACACCTTCGGCAAGATGCACGGCGCGGGCGACCCGAAGCTCGTGGGCCCGGAGCCAGAAGCCGCTCCGATCGAGGAGATGGGGCTGGGCTGGCGCAACGCGCTGGGGACGGGCAAGGGTGAGTTCACCACCACCAGCGGCCTCGAAGGGGCCTGGACGCCGAACCCGATCAAGTGGGACGACGGCTACTTCGACACCCTCTTCGGCTGGGAGTGGGAGTGCGTGAAGTCCCCGGCCGGTGCCTGGATCTGGGAGCCGACCGACAAGGAGAAGGCCCGGGTCGTCCCCGACGCGCACGTCCCGGGAAAGAAGGTCCTCCCCGCGATGACCACCGCCGACATCGCGTTGCGCACGGACCCCAGCTACCTGGAGATCTCGCGCCACTTCCACGCCAACCCCGACCAGCTGGCCGACGCCTTCGCGCGCGCCTGGTTCAAGCTCACGCACCGCGACATGGGGCCGCGCTCCCGCTACCTGGGCAAGCTGGTCCCCAACGAGGAGCTGATCTGGCAGGACCCGATCCCCGCCGTCGACCACGAGCTGGTCGATGCCAAGGACATCGCCGCCCTCAAGGCGAAGCTCCTGGCCTCGGGGCTCTCGATCGCGCAGCTGGTCTCCACCGCCTGGGCCTCGGCCTCGACCTTCCGCGGCTCCGACAAGCGCGGCGGGGCCAACGGCGCGCGCATCCGCTTGGCGCCGCAGAAGAGCTGGGAGGCGAACCAGCCGGCCAAGCTCGCCCGTGCCCTCGAGATCCTCGAGACGATCCAGAAGGAGTTCAACGACGCGCAGAAGGGAGGGAAGCGGATCTCCCTCGCCGACCTGATCGTCCTGGGCGGCTGCGCGGCGGTGGAGCACGCGGCGCACGAGGCGGGTGTCGAGGTGGAGGTCCCCTTCACCCCGGGGCGCATGGATGCCTCGCAGGAGCAGACGGACGTCGAGTCGTTCTCGGTGTTGGAGCCGGTGGCCGACGGCTTCCGCAACTACCAGAAGCAGCCCTACGCCGTCTCGGCCGAGGAGCTCCTGGTGGACAAGGCACAGCTCCTCACCCTCACCGCGCCGGAGATGACGGTGCTGGTGGGCGGGCTGCGCGTGCTGGGCGCCAACCACGGCAACGCGAAGCACGGCGTCTTCACCGATCGCCCCGGCAAGCTCACCAACGACTTCTTCGTGAACCTGGTCGACATGGGGACGGCGTGGAAGCCGATGTCGGAGGCGGGCGACGTCTTCGAGGGGCGCGATCGGGCCACGGGCGACGTGAAGTGGACGGCCACCCGCGTGGACCTCGTCTTCGGCTCCAACTCGCAGCTGCGGGCGCTGGCCGAGGTGTACGCGCAGGACGACGCGCAGGCCAAGTTCGTGTACGACTTCGTGAAGGCGTGGGACAAGGTGATGAACCTGGACCGCTTCGACCTGGCCTGAGCCGAGCGATACGTTAGGCACGATACGCCAGGGGTGGCGCGCCGGCATGGGCCGGGCGCCACCCTTCGGCATTCCATCCATCCGGGCGTCAGCGAGCCCGTCCCGGCGCCCGGTGCGCTCAGCGCATCGCCCAGGACACCCCGGTCACGAGCGCGGGGCCGGGCGCGGGCATCCCGGTGACGTCGAGCCAGCGCGCGTTGGCGAGGTTGGTGCCGTCGAGCGTCACGCGCCACGCCCCGCGCCCCCATTCCACCCTCGCGTCGGCGGTGGTGTACCCCTCCTCGCCGGCGCGCCGCGCGTGCACGACGTCCACGCTGGCCCTCACGCCGGCGCCGAGGGCGCGCGTGGCCGTCACCCCGCCCGAGCGCGTGAGCGGGCGCAGGGCGTACTTGCCGACTATCCCCGCCGGGAGCGAGGTGGTGAACCGCGTCCCCTGCGCGCGGAGTCGCCAGTCGACGCCCGCCAGCTGCATCACCTCGCCCGACAGCTCCACGCCATGGAGCGTGGCCTCGGCCACGTTGCTCGCCACCCACGGCACGGCCGGCGGCACGGTCCCCGCCGGGCGCGTCCAGTCGATGAGGTCGCGCGACCGCCGTCCGAACACGGTCAGCTCCGCCGCCCCGCGCCCGAAGGCGCGGCGCAGCGCGGCGTCGCCGGTCCAGAACGTCTCCACCCCGAGGGTAGGGGTGCCGCGATTGGCCGGGTCCACGTAGTAGCGCTCGGTCCACGACGGCGCGCGAATGCCGCGCGAGATGGCGAGCCGCCCGGTGTACCCCTCCGCCAGGGGCAACCGCACGGTGACCGACGGCGACAGCGCACTCCCGGTCACCGACGAGTGATCCACCCGCGCCGCCGCCGTCAGCGTGGCGCCGCGCAGCTGGTGCGCCCCCTCCATGAAGGCGGCAAGCCGG
>MEDZ01000084.1:0-2538 GCA_001724275.1 Gemmatimonadetes bacterium SCN 70-22 | reverse complement strand
AGGAGCATGGTGTTGGTGTGCAGGTTGCGATACGCCTCTGGCGCCTCGCGCCGCAGGATGAAGTCGTCGTCGTGCCGCCGCCAGCTCGCCATGGCCTGCACGCTGCGCCCGGCGCCCGCGGCACGCTCGGCGCGCAGCGCCAGCGTCCCGGTCTCGGTCGTCTCGAACGAATCGTAAGGTCCATAGAAGGCGTTGGCGCCGAAGGCGCGGCGCGCAAATCCGCCGTCGAGCGCCAGCCGCGTCCCTCCCAGCGAGCGATCGAGCCCGATGCGCAGCTGCCTGGTGTCGTAGTCGGTCCCCGCGCGCGCGCCGTCGGACGTGGCGTATTCGGCGGCCATGCGCGCCGAGCCGCGCTCGCCGCCGATCCCCCCCGCCAGCGCCACGCGCCCGGTGCCGAAGCTCCCCCCCTCGACGCGGATGGACCGCGACGTGCCGCGGCGCGTGACGATGTTGACGACGCCCCCGGCGGCGTCGGGGCCGTGCAGCGCCGAGGCTCCGCCGCGGAGGATCTCGATCCGTTCGATGTCGTCGAGCGGGACGGGGAGGTCGAGCGAGAAGTGGGCGGTCTGTGCGTCGGTGACGCGCACGCCGTCGAGAAGGATCAGCGCCTGCTGGTACGAGCCGCCACGCACCGATACGTCGGCCGAGGCGGCGGAACGCGCCTGGACGTCGACGCCGAGGGCGCGCGCCAGGAGCTGCGGGAGGGCAAGGGCAGGGAGGCGGTCCAGCGTTTCGCGGTCGAGGACCTCGAGCGAGAAGCCCCCCTTGTCGGTGGCGCGCGTGCTGATGCGCACGGTGTCCAGCGCCTGCTGGGACAGGGCAGGGGAGGTGTACGTGACGGCGAGGAAGAGCGCAAGGACGATGGCGGGGGTGTGCGGTCGCATGGGCGCATGGTATGCGCGACGCGCCCCGCACACCATCCCCGCTATCGGCGCCCGCTCACCTCACCCGGGTGAAGCGGAGGTGCCTAACGCGCCCCGACTCCACCAGGTAGCCGGTGATGCGCCCCCTGGCATCCCGCTGCACGTCGATCACGCTCCCGCCGCGCGTGAAGCCGTCCTTGTAGCTGGGCTCGAGCACGCCCATGCGGCGGTTGTTCGTGTACAGGACCAGCTCCCCCTTTTCCACCTTCCAGGTGTGCGTCGCTTCCACCTCGTCGTTCCGGTAGTCGCCGGCATACTCGGCGAGCCCGGCGGGGGTGAGCTGCGCGGTGTCGGCGCGCAGGTACGTCACCGTCTCGCCCGTGGTGCGGACGATCATCCGCGAAGGCGCGGCGGCACTCCCCTCGAAGCGGAGCTCGGTCCCCGGTCCGGTCCGGAACCGCCCGCCGTCCAGCGGGACGACCGGCGCGCGTTCCATTCCAACCGAGAGCAGCGTGTCGCCCGCCAGCCGCAGGCGCCGCACCTCGCCGCGTTCCACGTTGCGCCACACCCCGGCCAGGGCGCGCAGGCTCGAGGCGGGGACGTCGGCGCGCGGAGCGGCGGCGAGGGCCGCCGTCCACGCCGCGGCGCTGTCGGGGTGCATCCGGTCGCCGAGGTAGATCCCGGCCACCTTGCGGGCGAGCGAGTCGGGCCCCGAGGTGGTGAGGTTGCAGAACGTGGCGACGGCGAAGCGCTGGTCGGGGAAGCGGAGGAAGTGCCCGCGGTAGCCGGCCCAGCTCCCGCCGTGCGAGACGACGCGCAGCCCGCGCAGCGTCCCCACGTTGAGCCCCACGGCGTACGCCTGCGTCGGTCCCGAGGTGGCCGGCGACCCGTCGTTGAGCGTGGTGGCCGTCTTCATCGTCGCGATGATGTCGCGCCCGCCGACCGTGGCGGCGTCGTAGTTGTCGAGCCAGCGGCCGAAGTCCTCGACCGTCGTCTGCACGGCGCCGGCCCCCATGATGGCCCCGTCGTACCACGAGCGCGCCACCCGGAAGCCTCCCCCCTGCCGCGGGGCATAGCCGGTGGCGAGGTTGGGGATCACCATTGCCGCATCGCCCAGGTACCGCGTGTCGAGCATGCCTAACGGCTTGAAGATGCGCTCGTCGGCGAACTGCGCCAGCGTCTTCCCGGTGAGGCGGTAGACGATTTGCGCGGCGAGGATCCACCCCGAGTTGGTGTACAGGTAGCGCGCGCCGGGCTCGTAGTTGGGCTCGGCCGAGCGGGTGATGACGCGCAGGGCGTCGATCGTGTCGCCCGCGAAGGTGCGCCCCGTCTGTCCCCACATCACGTACAGGTCGCGCAGCCCGCTGGTCTGGCTCAGCGCGCGCCGGATGGTGACGCGGTCCGCGTAGGCCGGCATCTCGGGGATGTATTTCCGGATCGGGTCGTCGATGGAGAGCTTCCCCTCCTGCTGCAGCATGAGGATGGCCATGGCCGTGAACTGCTTCGAGATGGACCCGATGTCGAGCACCGATCGCGGCGAGAGCGCCACCCCAGACTCCAGGCTCGCCATCCCGTAGCCGCGCGCGTAGAGGATCCTGCCGTCCTGGTAGACGCCGACCGCGCACCCCGGCGAGTCGGTGCGATCGAAGCGCTGGAAGACGCTGTCGGCGCGGAG
>MEDZ01000083.1 GCA_001724275.1 Gemmatimonadetes bacterium SCN 70-22 | reverse complement strand
AGCATCCGCAAGTTCCTGAAGCAGGACGACGCCATCGCCGTGACCGAGTACGGCCTCCTCGTCGCCCTCGTCGCCATCGCCCTGATCGCCGTCGTGACGGTCTTCGGCAGCTCGATCTCCTCGTGGTTCGCGGTCAAGACGGGGCAGATCACGACCGTCTGACGTCGCCGCGATCCGGCCGCGCCCTGGGAGGTGGGACCTTCCACCTCCCGGGCGCTGGTCGGGATCACTCCGCCTCCACCCCACACCCCCGATCGAGATGCGACGGACCCTGAGGACATGGCGCCACTTCGTGAAGAGCGACGAAGCCTTGGCAATCTCCGAATACGCCATGCTCGTCGCCTTCATTGCCATCATCGTCGTGGGTGTACTGACCATCTTCGGCAGTCAGATCGGGACCTGGTTCTCAAACCGAACCGGCACCATCACGACGGTCTAGGGCACAGTACGGGGCTGGCGCGCGGATCATTCGTCGCGTGTCCTCCATGTCGCTGCTCCCATCGTTCGATCCGATCTTCCGGGGCGTCCCCGCCGGCGTGCTCTTCGGCGGGGCCTTTCTGCTCCTCGTCGCCTTCGCCTGCGTGAGCGATGTGCGGGCACGACGCATCCCGAACGCGCTCGTCGCCGTCCTCGCGACGGCGGGGATCGCCTTCTCGGTGGTGCGCCTCGCACCGCTCGCTGGCCTCGGCTCCGCATTGAGTGGGATGGCGCTGGGGTTGGCGATCTGGATCGCCTTCTACGCGCTGGGGTTACTCGGCGCGGGAGACGTGAAGTTCTTCGCGGCGGCGGCCGCTTGGTTGGGGCCGGCCGGGGCATGGCGCGCCTCGCTGATCGCCGCGGCCATCGGCGGGGTCCTCGCGGTCGGTTTCTTGCTCAGGGATTCGAAGCTGAAGGCGGCGCTGCACCGGATCGTCCTTCTGCCAGTGGCTCGGTCGGTCGCCGTGACCACGTTGCAGGAGATGTCGAACGACGAGGCGCGACGCCAGTTGCCGTACGGTGTCGCCCTGGGGGCGGGAGCGGTGGTGGTGGCGATGTTTCCAGCAGTCCTGACGTGAGGGTGCGAGTATGCTGATACGGCTGCGGCGGTTCCTTCGTGGCGCGAGGGGGTCGGTGATCGTCGAGTTCGCGCTCGTCGTTCCGATCTTCTTTCTTCTGATCGCTGGCATCATCGCCTTCAGCCGCGGCTACGCCCGCCTGAATGCCCTCAACTCCTCCTTGCGCGAGGGGGCTCGCACTGGGGCGGCGCTTCCGGCCGCGCTCCAGCATCGTGATTCCGTCACGCGTCGCGTGTACGTGGCCTCGTCGGCCTTTGGCTTCCCCATCGACACGGCACGGGTCGCTGTGACGTTTGGCAATGATGTGATCGTCAGTGTGACGAACTACCCGATCTTCGTCGGCATCACCTCACTCTGGGGGCTGTCGGGGATCCAGGTCACCCGCTCGGCTGTCTTCCGCTGGGAGTACGCGCCGTGACGGGCTCCAGTCTTCCGACCGATCGTGCACCCGACCCCGCGGGGATTCCCCCTCGCTCGGTCCCTCGTCGTACCGTCTCCTCGTAGTCGAACATCCTGGCCACCAATCGATACAGTCTCGTCCTGTACGGCGCCCTCGTCGTCGCAGCCGCCGCGACCTACGGCGTGTATCGGTACGTCGAGAACGCCAAAGCCAGCAACCAGATCGCGACGCTCCCGGTCGTGGTCGCCGCCCGTGACATTCCCGAAGGCTCGGCGATCGATCGCCTGGCCGTCACGGTAGCGCAGTGGCCTGCGCCGACCGTTCCGGCCGGCGTCTTCGCGAACATCGACTCGGTGGCCGGTCGCGTCTCCCGCGTGACGATCTTCAAGGGCGAAGCCATCGTCCCCGGTCGGTTGGCGCCCGATGGGACGTCGCCGGGGCTCGAGGTCAAGATCCCGCCCGGCAAGCGCGCGATGTCGGTGCGCATCAACGACGTCTCCGGCGTCGGCGGGATGATCCAGCCGAACAGCCGTGTCGACATCCTCCTCACGCTCAACCCCACGGAGGGGAACTCGGAGCGCACGGCGAAGCTCTTCATGGAGAACATGAAGATCCTGGCCATGGGGGCCCAGGTGCAACGCGGTGACGACGGGCGCCCGATCCAGACCACGGTCGCCACGCTCGAGGTGTCGCCCGAGGAAGCCGAACGCCTCGCCATCGGTGCCAGCCAAGGGCAGATCCAGCTCGTCCTGCGCGGCTACGGTGACCCGGACTCGGTCGACACTCGCGGCGCTCGGGCGCGTGACCTCGTCGACCTCCCCCCGGCGCCGCGGCAGGCACCCGTACGCCGGTCGACGGCGCCAGCCCGGCGCCCGACGACATCGACGCAGCCCGCGCAGCAGCCGGCCGCGAGCCAGCCAGTCCCTCAGCCGATTGCCCCGCCCCCACCCAAGCCGGAATCGCTGAGCGTCAAGGTCTATCGTGGCCGCACCGCCAGCGAACAGAAGTTCCTGAAGGACTCCTTGGCCAAGCGCGACACCAACCCGCGCTGACTTCGTGTCGATTCCCGTCACCGATCATCTCCCTCGGCCGACACTTGCTTTCCATCATTGGAGGTCGCGCTTGACCCGACTCCGTCTGCTGCATATCGCGAACGTCGCCCTCGTTGCCGCCCTTGCCGGCACGCTCGTCTCCAGGCCGTCGGCCGCCCAGGGCGTGGGCCCCATCACCCCGATCGACCTCCCGGTGGGACGGTCGTTCCCGGTGACGGCCGCCGTCCCGGTCACGCGCGTCTCGATCGCCAACCCCGAGGTGGCCGACCTGGTCGTCATCTCCGAGCGCGAACTGGTCATCAACTCGCTCAAGTCGGGCGAGACCGACGCCATCGTCTGGTTCCAGAACGGCGATCGCACGCACTACCGCATCTCGGTGCACTCGCCGTCCGACCGGATGCAGATCGCGATCGCGGTGAAGTTCGCCGAGGTCCGGCGCGAGGCGCTGCGGCAGATCGGGATCTCATCCGTCTATCGCGATGGCGGGACGCGCGTCGGGACCGGCTTCCTCAACAACGACAACCCGATCGACGCCGAGACGGGGAAGATCTCGATCCCGAGCACGTCCAAGTTCTTCACCGTCCTCTCCGACCTGGGGACCGACAAGGTCCTCGCCTTCCTTGACGCCGAGGAGACGCGCGGAAACGCTCGCCTGCTCGCGGAGCCGAACATCCTGGCCGGCAACAAGGACACCGCCTCGTTCCTGGCCGGCGGTGAGCTTCCCATCCCGATCGTGCAGGGGGCGCAGACCGGTGCCGCCGGCGGTGCGCAGCAGGTCACGGTGCAGTACCGCGAGTTCGGGATCCGCCTCCGCTTTCAGGGAGAGATCCTGAGCGACTCGCTCATCAAGCTGAGCCTTACCCCCGAGGTCTCGAGCCTCGACTACGGCAACGCCATCATCCTGCAGGGGTTCCGCATCCCGGCCTTCCGCACGCGCCGCGTCTCCTCGACGCTCGACGTGCGCCGCAACCAGAGCCTGATCATCTCGGGACTCCTGAGCGGCGAGGAAGAGCGCGTGAAGACGGGGCTCCCCTTCCTCAAGGACATCCCGATCCTGGGGCAGCTCTTCTCGAGCACCCGCTTCCAGAAGAACGAGACGGAGCTCCTGGTGATCGTCACCCCCGTGATCGTCAACCCGATGCAGCCGCGGGCACAGGACACCATTCGCCTCACCCCCGACTCCATCCCGGCGCTGGAGGCGCTCAAGAAGCGCATCCCGGGCCCGGTCAAGCAGCCGTAAGCAGAACCCCAAGGAGCAGTAGCAGACGATGGCGCGTGCAGCACTCGCAGTAGGGGCGGCGGTCGGGAGTGACGAAAACGTCGACCCGACGCTGGTGCGGTTCGGCTTCGACAAGCTGGACCGCGTCGGCGACGTGGCGACGGCGCTCGACGCGTTAGGCCAGCGGCACCTGGACCTGGTCTTCATCCCGATCGACGAGCTCGACGAGGCGTTGCTGGCGCGCCTGGACCGCGCTGCCCGGCGCGAACGCCACACGGCCATCATCGGCACCGCCCCGCGCGCCGAGCCCGAGCTCATGCTCAAGGCGATGCGCGCCGGGATCCAGGAGTTCCTGGTTCGCCCCCTCAACCTCGCCGAGCTCTCGTCGTCGCTCGAGCGCCTCTCGCGACGCACTTCGACGGCGAGCGTGGCCGGCCAGGTCTACGCCGTCTTCAGCTCCAAGGGTGGGGTGGGGACGACGACCGTCGCCGTGAACCTCGCCGATGCCCTGGCGCGCGCACACCCGCAGGGGCGCGTGGCCATCGCCGACCTCGTGGTGAGCGGAGGCGAGGCGCGGCTCCTGCTCAACGTCGACCCGCACTACGACCTCTCGTACGTCGCGGAGCGTGCCGACCAGATCGACCGGGAGCTCCTGAACTCGGTCCTCGTCCCGGCCACCGATGGGGTGTGGCTCCTGGCCGCGCCCGACCGTCCCGAGGCCGAGGACACGGTGGACGCCTCGGTGGTGAGCGCGGTGCTGCAGCAACTCAAGCAGTCGTACAACTACACGGTCCTGGACTGCGAGCGCGTCCTGAACGACCGCACGCTCGCCGCCCTCGACCTCGCCGACCGGATCGTCCTGCTGACGCAGCTCACGGTGGCCTCGCTGCGCAGCACGCAGCGTTCGCTGCAGATCTTTCGCCGCCTCGGCTATCCCAACGACAAGCTGTGCGTGGTGGTGAACCGCTTCCAGTCGGGCGAAGTCATCTCGCCGGCCGACGCGGCCGAGGTGCTGAAGGCCGAGATCTTCTTCAAGCTCCCCAACGACTACAGGGTCGCCTCCGATGCCGCCACGCGCGGGATCGCGGTGGCGACGGCCGATCCGCAGAGCAAGCTGACCTGGGGGTTCGAGCAACTGGCCCAGAAGCTCAGCGGCGCCGACGGGACGGCACCGGGCGGGGCTCACCGCAACGGGAAGCAGGCCGGGCTGCGGTCGCTCTTCACGCGCAAGAAGGGGTAACCCATGTCGCTCATCGACCGACTCTCCGGGCGCAAGCCTAACGGCTCCAAGCCGCTGAGTTCCCTCCCCGACGCCGCCGATGCCACGGCGGCGGTGGCCGTGGCCGAGGAGGCGCCCGCCGCGCCGACGTTCGCCCGGGCCGCTGCTCCCGTGGAGGAGCTGAGCGCCGTCGACAAGCTCAAGGTCGACATCCACCATCGCCTCATCGCACGACTCGACCTCGAGGCGCTGGAGCAGCTGAAGGACGAGGCCGAGGTGACGGCGCAGATCCGCCTGGCCGTCGCCGAGTTCCTGCGCAACGAGACGACCCCGCTCTCGCAGGCGGAACGCGAGGAAATCGTCGAGCACATCGTCTGGGAGATCACCGGTCTCGGCCCCATCGAGCCGCTCTTCCGCGATCCGCTCATCACCGACATCCTCGTCAACAACGCGCACGACATCTTCGTCGAGCGCCGGGGGAAGCTGTCGCGGGTCAACACGCAGTTCCGCAACGATGCGCACCTGATGGCGATCATCGACCGCATCGTGAGCCGCGTGGGGCGCCGGGTCGACGAGTCGTCGCCCATGGTCGACGCCCGCCTCCCCGACGGGTCGCGCGTCAACGCCATCATCCCGCCGCTCTCGCTCGACGGTCCCGTCCTCTCCATTCGCCGGTTCGGCAAGGAGATCACGGTCAAGCAGCTGACGGAGTACGGCGCCGTCACCGACGAGATGCTGCAGCTCCTGTCGGGGTGCGTGAAGGCGCGGCTCAACATCCTGATCTCCGGCGGGACGGGGTCGGGGAAGACGACCCTCCTCAACGCGATGTCGTCGTTCATTCCCGGCGACGAGCGCCTGGTGACGATCGAGGACGCCGCCGAGTTGCGGCTGCAACAGGAGCACGTGGTGCGCCTCGAGACGCGCCCCCCCAACTCGGAAGGGAAGGGGGAGGTCATCGCCCGCGACCTCGTGAAGAACGCCCTCCGCATGCGCCCCGACCGCATCATCATCGGCGAGGTGCGCAGCGCCGAGGCGCTCGACATGCTGCAGGCCATGAACACCGGCCACGAGGGGTCGCTCAGCACCATCCACGCGAACTCGCCGCGCGACGCCCTGTCGCGCCTGGAGACGATGATCCTGATGGCCGGGACCAACCTCCCGCAGCGCGCCATGCGCGAGCAGGTCTCGTCGGCGCTGGACCTGATCGTGCAGGTGCAACGCCTGAGCGACGGCTCGCGCCGCGTGGTGAGCGTCACGGAGGTGACGGGGATGGAAGGCGATATCGTGACCACGCAGGAGATCTTCCGCTACCGCCGGAAGGGGATCACCCCCGAGGGGAAGATCGTCGGCGTCTTCGAGGCGACGGGGATCCGCCCGCTCTTCGCCGAGCGCCTCACCGTGGCGGGGATCGAACTCCCCCGCGGACTCTTCGTCTAGGGACGCGCATCCGTGTCGACCCTCCTCCTCCTGGCCCTCGTCTTCCTGGGGACGGTCGGCGTCCTCGTGGGCGCCTACGTCTACGCCAACCGCCAGGCGCTCTCGGCCTCCGACGCCGCGCTGGAACGGCTGCGTGAAGTCGAGGAGCACGAGGTCACGCTGCGCGGCATCCTGCGCGATGCCCGCGTGTCGGAGCTCCCATTCCTGGAACGCTTCCTGGCGGGAAAGGGCGTCACCGCCTGGCTCGCCGAGGAGATCCTGCACGCCGGGGTGAACATGACCCCGGGGGGCTTCGTGCTCCGGAGCGGCGTGGCGGCGGTGGCGGGACTGGTGCTCGGTCAGCTGGTTTTCCGAACCCCGGCCGTCGCCGTCCTCCTGATGGTCGCCGGGGGGATCGCGCCATACATCTGGCTGCGCCGGAAGCGGGCCACGCGCTCGTCGCTTTTCCAGGCGCAGCTCCCCGACGCCATCGACATGCTGGTGAGCGCGATGAAGGCGGGGTACTCGTTCCAGGCGGCGATGAAGTTCATCGGCGAGGAAATGTCGCAACCGCTCGGCCCCGAGTTCGCACGCTTCTACGAGGAACAACGCCTGGGCCTCGAGGTGCGCGCCGCGCTGCTCGCGATGCAGACGCGCGTCGATTCGGTGGATCTCAAGATGTTCATCACGGCGCTCCTGATTCAGCGCGAGACGGGTGGCAACCTGGCCGAAGTGATGGAGAAGATCTCCGGGCTCATGCGAGAGCGCGCGACGCTCAAGGGGGAGATCGAGACGCTCACCGCCGAGT
Organism: Gemmatimonadetes bacterium SCN 70-22; assembly: GCA_001724275.1. NCBI lineage: Bacteria > Pseudomonadati > Gemmatimonadota > Gemmatimonadetes bacterium SCN 70-22. The sequence goes on along the minus strand of MEDZ01000083.1, from coordinate 6,384 downwards.
CCAAGCTCTCGGCGCGCATCCTGGGGCCCTCCCGTTCGTGGTCTTCGGGGCGGTGAACCTGCTCAACCCCGGCTTCATGAAGCCGATGCTGGAAACCAACGCCGGGCCCTGGATCTTTGCCGGCGCGGCGGTGACCGTGGGCTTCGGCTACTGGATCATGATGCGCATTGCCGACATCGATATCTGAGATGCAGACGCTCCTGACCCCCCAGCTCATCGCCCTCGTCTCCGTCGCCCTCCTGGCGCTGGGGGCGGCGGTCTATGCCGCGATGGCCTTGCTGCGCCGACGCGACCTCCTGCGACGCGCGTCGCTGGAGGGCGACTCGCTCAACGTCAGCGTCCTGCGCAAGGACGAAGAGGGCGACGGAGGGTGGCTCAAGCGGCTCGTCGAGCGGTACGCCGAGCGAGAGGAGACCGACGATGCGCTGCAGGTGAAGCTTACGCAGGCCGGGTTCGATACGCCCACCGCCCCCGCGTACTACTTCTTCCTGCGCGTGGCGTCGTTCGTGCTTTTCCCGCTCTTCACCTTCATGCTCATCCCCCGGGATCGCTTCCTGGTCTTCGTGTCGTCGGTCGGGGTGGCGCTGTTCACCGGGCTGATTCTCCCGATGGCGCTCCTGGACCGGCTGGTGCAGCGTCGGCAGGAGCGGCTGCGCCGCAGCGTCCCGGACGCCCTGGACCTCATGGTGGTGTGCGTGGAGGCCGGGGTGTCGCTCGACGCCGCGATCCTGCGGGTCTCGCGCGAGATTCGGCTGGCGCACCCCGACCTGGCGCACGAGCTGGCGGTCGTGAACCGGTTCAGCAACGCCGGGATGCCGAGGGAGCAGGCGCTGCGGTCGCTCTGGCAGCGGACCGGGGTGGAGGACCTGCGGGCGCTGGTGTCGTCGCTGATCCAGAGCGAGAAGTGGGGGACGAGTGTGGCGACCGTGCTACGGGTCTCGGCCGAGACGCTGCGGCGCAAGCGGCGGCAGGCGGCCGAAAAGCAGGCCAAGATGGCGCCGCTGAAGATGACTTTCCCGCTCCTCTTTTTCATCCTTCCGGCGCTCTTCGTGGTCATCCTCGGGCCAGCGGTGGTGCAGATCATTCGCGAGTTCAGCAAGGTTTAGTTAGATTATTCCCATGAAGATGGGTGGCGCTGGAGGGAGTGTGGGAAGTGCGATGGAGGGACGTATGAGGTTAAGGAATCGGCGCGGGGCGTTCTCGATCATGATCGCGGTGGGATTCTTCTTTCTGATCACCGTCGGTGCGATCGCGATTGACTTCAGTCGCTTGTGGACGCTGAAGAACGAGTTGCAGACTGCTGCTGACGCCGGCGCGCTCGCGGGGGCGATCCAGCTCTTTCCTGCGCGGTACGCCGGCGCGCAGGGCGTGATCGACAGCGCCACCGTCTACACGCAGCGCAACCCGTCGATGGGGCGCGTGCCGGGAGTCGATTCGATCATTCTCGGCAACTGGAACCAGAGTACGCGCTCCTTCACCGCCGCGGGGACGCCGCAGAACGCGGTGCGCGTGGTGGCCGGCTACAACATGTCGGGGATGATCATGTCGGCCTTCGGAGTTCCGGCACCGCGCATGCGCGCGCGGGCGACGGGGTGGGCGGAGGCGCCGGTGGCGACGACCGGGTGCATCAAGCCGTGGGCCATTCCCTACGAGCACTTGATGTTCGCGATCAACAACTATCGGGGCATCCCCAACACCAACGCGAACCTGAATCGTGCATTCGACCAGGTGAACGACATCGCGGCGTTGAATGCCATGAGCGCGGCGCAGCGGACCTTCACGCTCAAGCTGGGCTCGGGGACGATCACGCAGGCCGGGGCTACGAACACCACCATGCCCGGCAACTTCCAGGCGGTCCAGCTCCCCAAGCTCTGGGATGACGCCACGCAGACGTACCCGACTCCGAGACCGCAATCTGGTGCCAACGTCTACAGGGACAACATTACCGGCGCCACTTGTTACGGTCTCTCGGTTGGTGACTCGTTGGGCACGGAGACGGGGAACATGGTCGGCCCGACGTTGCAGGGGGCTGACCCGGGGGTCTGCAAGGGCGGGATCGTGCAGAACGGCCCCAATATCGGGGATTGAATTTCGGCCCCGGGCGGCCCCGTGGGTGTGGACGTCAAGACGGCGTTCTTCGCCTGCGGCAGCGGCTGCAACGGTCGCACAACAGTAGGAGTGAAGCTGATCGGCTCGTTCACGCTCATGAAGGTCTACCCGAAGGGCGACACGGGGAAGAATCCGCTGTACGAGAAGTCACAGATCGTGGGAATCTTCACGCCGATCCAGGATTCCGGTCCCGTGGGAGGCGGGAGCACGACGCTCCAGAAGCCGATCCTGGCGCAGTAGGCGCCGATGCGCGTGAGGCAGGCGCAAAGTGCCCACGGGCGCCATCCACGGTGACTCGTTAGGTACGAGAATGACGTTCGCGCTCGTGTCGGCGCCAGCGCTCGCGGTGGCGCGCACCTTCGCGCTGGCTCTCGCATCTTCGTCGGCGTTCGCCGCGGCACCAAGAGCCCTCCCGGCGCAGTTCCCGCGCATCGTCCCGCCGCCGCCGTGCGTGATCCCGGCGGCGGAGCGCGTGCGCCTGGCGGCGCGCGCCTCAGGCGATCGCCGCCCCTTCCTGCTCATCGAGTCGCTGGACGCCACCGCGACGGAACGGCGTTCCCTCCACGTCCCGTATGCCGTCGCCGAGCGCCTGCGTGAGCGACTACGTCGTGACGCTCGCCTCGCCGTGGCCACCGATGGGAGCGTGGAACGTGCCCTGTACGAGGGCGGCGGCTCCGCCGACTCCGCGGCAATCCTCCTCGGCGCCGACTGGGTCGTGCGGGGGCGAAGCCGGTCGTCCACCAGCGGGACCGAGCTCTCCGTCGCGCTCTTCAAGCGCGGCACCGGATCGCCCGCGTGGACGGGGAGCTATCGCGTTCCCGCCCAGCCGCTGTCTACCGTCGAGAGCGCGATCGCGCGCGCCCTCACCGCGGCGATCGTGGGGAGCGGGAGCACGGTCGTGTCGCGGGCCAGTGGGGCGCCGCGCCTGGCCGATGCCGATGCCCTCCTGGCCCGAGCCGACTTCCTGATGCGAGAGCCCGGGCTTGCCGCCGCCGACTCGGCACGCGAGCTCCTCGAGCGTGCCCTCAAGGTCGACACCTCCTCGGCGCTCATCGCGGTCCAGCTGGCGCGAGCCTACCTGCTGGTGCTCGAGCGCGGGGGAGCTGCCCCACCCGTCTCGCAACCCAACGCCTTGCGCCGCGTGGACGAGCTCACCGCCTTCGCCCTGCGCCGGGACGCCCGGCGCTCGGACGCCCGCACCCTGCGCGCCGTGGCGGCACGCCTTCGCGACACGCTCGACTTTGCCGGGGCCCTGGAGGCACACAACACGGCGATCGCGATTGCACCTGGTGACGCCGAGGCGTTGCACGAGCGCGGCGTGACGTGGCTGGCGTTGGGCGACACCGAGCGCGCGGTCGCCGACTTCCGCCGCGCGCTGGCCGCCGAGCCGGAGCGAGGGGCGACGCTGGCCGAGCTGGCGACCATCGAACTGCGCGCTGGCCGCTTCAACGCGGCGTGCGCGTACAGCAACGCGGCCATCGCCGCAAGTCCGTTCGGCGCCCACGCCTACGCCGTGCGCGCCCAGGCCCGGTTGCGGCTGGGTCAGGCGCGCGACGCCTTTGCCGATTCCGAGACCGCGTCGCGCCTGTCGAGCGATCCCTGGACGGTGGGGTTGCAGCTGCTGATCGAGGCGGGGGTGGGGAACCGCGAGCGTTCCGATGCGCTGGTGCGCACCATCACGCAACGATACCTGGCGCCTGGGGGAGGGCTGGCGGTCTACGACGCGGTGATGCTGGCGACCGGCTATCTCGCGGCGGGCCACCAGCGGCAGGCGCTGGAAGCGCTCGCTCGCGCGCGTCCGCGGGGGCGCACGCTGGCGTCGGCCCTGCGCGACTCCGCCTTTGCCTCGGTGCGCGGCGACTCGCTGTTCAAGGCGCTGTCGGCGCCGCCGCGCTCTCGTCAGGCGCAGCGCTGACGCCCGGCGCCGGCGATGACGGGGCGGCCGGTGCTTCCTCGCGCGACGGGAGCATGAGCAGCAGCACCAGCGCCGGCGCGTAGATGCTGAAGAGCATCAGCGGGAAGGCGATCTCGTTCTGCTGCGGCGACATCCGGTCGGGGTACCAGAGCAGGTAGCCCACCCAGCTGCACGCCGTGAGGGCGAGCGAGCGCCAGCGCGTGCTGGGGATGAGCCAGAGCATCAGCTGCTCGTACCAGACCGGGAGCTGCGGGGCGATGGCGAGGGCCATGAAGAGCCGCCCCTCGCGACGGCGCCAGCGAGCCAGCCCCAGGAACAGGAACGCGCCCATGAGGGTGAGCGCCGGCCCACGATAGCGGGTGGTGCTCGGCATGGCCGCGCGCCAGTCGGCGAGCCAGGTCGGCTGCACCGCGAAGGCGATGGCGACGACGATCAGGCCGCCGATGACACCTCGCCAGGTGGGGTTGTAGGCCCACGCGGCGAACCCCGTGGTTGGCTTCCCCGCCAGGACGAACTGGAGGGCAGGGGTGAGGGCGGCGGCGGTGAGGATCGGCGACCACTGACCGAGAATGGCGGCCTGGACGAAGGGGGCGCTGGCGAAGAGCCAGAGGCGATGCGGGGCCGTGCGGATGACGCCCCAGGCCAGCAGCGTCGAGCCGACGAAGACGAAGAGGGCGCCGGCGACGTGAGGGGGGAGCGGAGCGAACGGGATGGCGATTATCGCCCCCGGGAGCGGATAGAAGAAGCCCGCGTTGAAGGGGTACGGCCCGGTGGCCTGGATGACCTGGTACGGGTCGAGCCCATCGAGGAGGGCGCGTGCGGCGCGCCACGGGTAGGTGAAGTCCTTGGCCAGGTGAGCCGGATGGGACTTCATTGAGAAGAACGCGATGAAGGCTCCCCAGCCGCCGAGGGCGAGGGAGTAGATGAGGTGGTCGACGCGCGCGAGTGGGCCGTTGCTACGAGGCATGCGGATACTTGGCTTGGCGCAACGGGGGGGCAAGTCGTGGGCGCGTGCGGAATGCGGCGCCTTCCTCGGAGATCCGTCTCGACGGTTACCGAGCGCAGGGTACTCACTCAACGTCATATTCATCGTCAGTCGGACGCCAAGTGTTGACGCTCCATCGATATCGCTCGAGGCGAACTCGTGACAGGTCGACAACTGTCGACACCCTGTCGCGGTCGGGAATGCTCTCGAGGTAGAAGAGGGGGGCAACGCGAAGCGTCACGACATGGACATCACCCGAGCGTCCAGGTAGCCGATGTGGTGTTGATGCGCACGAGGTATCACGAAGGAGCGATGGAGCCGGGAGATCGATGGTACGTGCAAAGCGGCCTGCCAAGTCGCCGAAATTGGCCCAATCGCCTCCAGGAACACCACACGACCTGACATACACGTCCGCATCCCGCGGAAGTGTACTCGCGACGACTGCGACATCACGGACGGACTTCAACGAGGCGTGATAGAAGCGAGCATCGCCATAGGCTTGCGATATCATCACAATAAGTATGGCAAGCCAGGCGAGGGAGACGAGCGAACGCCAGAGAATACGCGCGGATTGAAGGCCCGTCACCGCGAAGGCGATGAGGAGCCCCGTGCCCAATTGGAACGGGTAGGCATACATGAGCCTATAGTCGTGCCACGGTGCATAGGCGGCGACCCCGGATACAACGAACGTCACGGCGAGGAGGAGTATCCGTTGAACCGCCATATCTCCTCGTCGGGTCACGAGGAGGACGCGCCAACCAAGCAGGAGGATGGAGGAGTACGCGATCAACGCGCCAAGTTCGAGAATCGAATGCGGGGACGTCGGCGGTTGGAATGGGATCAAGAGAGCCACGCCGGAGAGGAGAACGGACCCGGCATTCATCGAACCGCCGAGGTAGTGGCGCGCGTAGGATCCCTCAGGAGACGTGAACGCGACGTACAGAATCGGGATGGATGCAGTCGCCGCGGCGGCTATCACGACGAGAAATTCTCGCGGCATCCGCTGGTGGGGTCGCGCGGTGATCGAACCATTGCGGTGCTGCAGCGTCCCCAGCCACCAGACTGGAAGGACGAGCGCGGTGAGGAGCATCTCCTTGAGGAATGCGAGAACGAGCACTGAACAGAAGATGGCGGCCATTCGTAACCGCTCTCGGCTATTGGCATGGCCATTGAGCACCAGGTGCGCGACCACGACGACCAGCAGTGTGCCAGCCGCTTCGGCGACGTTCAGCCATTCCCAGATCTTGGCCGACGAAGGAGTCGCCAGCAGGAGGAATGGGCTTGACCCGGTTTAATGGACACGGGTTTAAGAGTTCTTACGCGGCGTTCTGGAGTCGTTCTTCATACGTCACGGGACTGACGTAGTCCAGGGTCG
>MEDZ01000082.1 GCA_001724275.1 Gemmatimonadetes bacterium SCN 70-22 | reverse complement strand
TCGCCGGCCGGGGGCTCGGGGGCGACGGGAGGGGACGCGCCCGCCGATGCGCTCGCTGGCGCGCTCGCCGACGTGCCCGCCGCCCCGCGTCCGGCGGTTGCCGGGCGCCAGGTGTCGCCGGCGCTGACGCCGCGCGCGTGGATGGGGGTCGGCGCGCTCTGGCTGGTGCTGGCGGTCTTCTGGACCAACCAGATGGTGCTGTACACGGCGTCGGCGCGCCCCAACGACGACTATTCGTGGGTCGAGCTCGCCCGGTTGCAGGTGGCGACATCAGCCATCTGGCTCGCGCTTTCGCCCGTCGTCTTCGCCCTGGCGCGCCGCTTCCGCATGGACGCCGACAACTGGTTGCAGCTGCTGCCGCTGCACGCCGCCTTTGGCCTGGCCGCCGGGCTGCTGCACACGGGGGTGATGCAGCTGTCGGGCCTGAGCCGGCTCCCGGTCCTGTCGCCGGCGAACATGAATCCCATCACGGGCGACTTCTTCGTGTATCTCGGACTCCTGGCCTGGTCGCACGCCCGCGAGTTCGCCAGCTGGTACCGGATGCGCGAACTCGAGGGGGCGCGGCTCTCGGCGCGCATTGCCGAGTCGCGATTCCAGGCGCTGCGGGCCCAGCTGCGCCCGCAGTTCCTTCTCGCCACGCTCGAGCTCCTGGCCGAGCTCGTGCATCGCGACGTGCCGCGCGCCGAGCGGCTGATTGCGCGCCTGGCCGACACCCTACGCCTGACGCTGGAGTCGGGACGGGACGCGACGGCGACCATCGGGCAGGAGCTCGACCTGCTGCAGGCGTGCGTCGAGACGCATCGCATCGGGATCCGGGGCGGGGTGCGGCTGGTGACCGACGTCCCGCCGTCGGCGCTGTCGCTCCCGATCCCGAGCCGCCTTCTCTGCACGATGGCCGACGACCTCCTGGCCGCCGACACGCTGAATCCTGCCGAGCCCCTCACCGTACGGGTGGAGGTGGAGCGGGCGGCGGACGTGACGCGCATTCGCCTGCGGGGCGAGGCGGAGTGGGGGGGGCGCGCCACCGGCTCGCATGCCTGGTGGCGGGCCAAGAGCGTTGCCGAGGCCGCGGTGGCCGACGCCGGGGCGCTCGTGAGTGTGGCGTTTCCCGACCGGGCGACGGCGGTGCTGCTCATTGCCGATGGCGATTCCGCTTTCCACGTCGACGACGACGCCCTGCCGGCGTCCGCCGTCGCCTAACGATGAACGGGAGAATCCCGATGCCGATTCGCGTGCTGGTGGTGGACGACGAACCCATCGCGCGCCGCCGCGTGCGGCGCATGCTGCGCCTGGAGCCGGACGTCGACGTGATCGACGAGGTGGGGAGCGGGAGCGAGGCGATCGAGGCGATCCGGAAGGAGCGCCCCGACCTCGTCCTGCTGGACGTGCAGATGCCCGACGTGGACGGATTCCGGGTGGTGGACGCGCTGGGCGCCGAGGCGATGCCGCCGACGATCTTCGTCACCGCGTTCAACGAGTACGCCGTGCGGGCCTTCGACGTGAACGCGATCGACTACCTGCTCAAGCCGTACGATCCCGAGCGATTCCGCTCGGCGTTCCAGCGGGCGCGCAGCCACATGGAGCGCGTGTCGTCGGCGGAGCAGGGGCGGAAGATCCGGGCGCTGCTGGAGCAGGTGATCGGCGACGACCGGACGAGCGCCGCGCTCGCCGATCGCGGTCCGGCGAGCGCCCCGAACGGCATGGGCGCCCCGCCGCCGCGGGTGCGCTTCCTGGACCGGCTGATGGTGAAGCACGATGGTCGCGTCTCCTTCGTGAAGGTGAGCGACGTCGACTGGTTCGAGGCGTCGGGGAACTACGTGCGCGTGCACGTGGGGAAGGGGTCGCACCTGATCCGCGAGACCATGCACCACATCGAGGCGCAGCTGGAGCCGTCGATGTTCGTGCGGATCCACCGGGCGGTCATCGTGAACATCGACCGCATCAAGGAGCTGCAGCCGTGGTTTGCGGGGGATTATGTGGTGCTCCTGCGGGACGGGCGGCAGCTGAAGCTGAGCCGGACGTACCGGGAGCACCTGCAGTCGCGGATGCACCGGTTCGCGTGAGGCGGCTGGCGCGGGGTCACGAATGTGATGTCTGGTGGGCGGGCGGGGAAGGAGGCGTTGCCGGGAGGCGGTTGTATGTGTGGGGGCGGTCGGTTACGTTGGAGGACTTCCGCGGAAGGCATGCGGACGGGACGTAGCGCAGTCCGGTAGCGCACCTGAATGGGGTTCAGGGGGTCGCGGGTTCAAATCCCGCCGTCCCGATCACATGTAACGCACGCGCCGACTTCACCTTACCACGGGTGGTGTCGGCGCGTGTCGCGTGCAGGGTGTCCGTAGTCCCTGTCCGTACTCGCCCGATGCTACCCCCGTCTCAGGGGGAAGCGCATCATGGCAGAGTCCCATCGCACCGCGAGGGATCCCGACGCGGCGTTCCGGTCGCCGCGCGACCGATCCGTTACCTACCAGCCCACCGATGCGGGCGGGCCACAGGCCGATCTGTTCGCCTCGGGTGTAGACAGCGGTAGACGGCAGGTCCCGGCGAACGGGCTTCGGAACACGTCGCCGCAGTCGCTTGCGGCCCGCGAGGCGGTCCATCCCACCGTCCGGAGCACGCGGCAGCGAGTGGCCGGGGTCATTCTCGCGGCCGGCGCGCAACGGATCACCCGCCTCGAGGTCGTGCGGAAGACGGGCTTCCTGCGCGGCACCGTGAACGGGCGCGTGCGCGAGTGCCTTGATGATCTCGCGATGCAAACGGTCGAGCGCTACTCGGTGGCGGTCTGCATCGGCGCGGACGCCGCGCGCGCGGTCCTCCATCGCTACGAGGCGCTCGGCCCTTTCTAAGCGGACTGCCCCGGGTGGGACCTCAGCGACCGGTCGGACGCGCGGTAGGCGCGGGGACGAGGGCGCGATAGAGGATCACGCCGAGGACGGGGAGCAGCACGATGAGGAGCACCCACGTCGTCCGATCGCTCGGCGAGGGCCACTCCCGGCGCAGCGCCTCGACGAGCGAGTGGAGCCAGAACCAGACGATCACGGCGAGCCCTCCGAAGAAGACCAGTGCTGCGCCGCCGCCATTTGTCAGAACACTCCACCACCCGCCGAGCAGATCCACACTCGCACTCCGCTAAGGACGCCGTACGCTGGCGGGTGAGGGCGCTGGCTCGGTAGCGAATAGGCGCCAAAAGCGCCCTCTCCCTCTTGCGACCCCAGCGAGCCCTCCACCTACCATTCTGCAAACTGCGACGTCGGCCACGAGCTGCTCACTCAGCGCCTGGCTTTTCAGTGCTCCGATTGCGGGGACATCCGGCCGCCGGTCGATCGAGTCCGACGTCGGCGGGATGGGCGGTTTGCGGTGCTCTGCGTGAACTGCTACGCTGGGTGACCTCCGGACTCGCGGCTCCACCCGCTGAGTCGGCCAGTACAGTCGTACTGGACAGATCGGCCACTAATACACATATTGGTGTTGCTAATCGCGTCTAAGTAACATATTTATGTGGTCATCTGAGCCCGGTGGTCTCGCATGGGTCGTAGCCGAATCGCCCCCGTCGCAGCGACTGAGGACGTGCTCGTCCGCCTAGGCCAGCACATTGCCACCGCGCGCATGCGCCGGGAGTGGCGGCAGGCGGATCTGGCCCAGAAGGCCGGGATCCACACGAACACCCTCAGGAAGGTCGAGTCAGGGGCTCCTGGCACTGCCATGGGAGCCTACGCGGCGGCGCTCTGGGCGCTCGGGCTCCTCGAGCACCTCGCCGAAGTAGCCCGCCCTGACCGGGACGCCGAGGGCGAGACGCTGGCGACCGCCCGTCTCGGTGAGCGCGCGCGCACCAGCACCGCGCTGGACGACGACTTCTGACCCGAGCGTGTCCCCAGCACATGCCCCGCCGCGCCGACACACCGGTCTCCAGCCAAGACATGCGCTCCCCGAAGGCGGCCGCCCGCCTGCGGGAGCGCGAGTGCTTCGTGTACATCCAGCTGCCGGGGTCGACGGAGGTCGTGACGTGCGGACGGTTCGTGCAGGAGGAGACCGTGGCCGGTGGCGTGGTCGGACGCTTCGTGTACGGCCGCACCTACCGGCTGCGTCCGGACGCGGTGCCGCTGGACCCCTTCAACCTTCCGCTCTCGGACCGCGTCTACGCCACCGCGAAGCTGGGCGGCATCTTCGGCGCGCTGCGTGACGCCTCACCGGACAAGTGGGGGCGTCTCGTCATCGAGCGCGCGCTCGGCCGCACGGACCTGACCGAAGTCGACTTCCTGCTGCAGTCGCCGGAGGACCGCGCCGGCGCTCTCTCGTTCGGCCGCGGGACCGTGCCCCCGCCGCCAGTGTGGGAGTACAACCGCGTCGTCCAGCTGCCCGAGCTCCTCGAGGCGGCCCGCCTGCTCCAGGAGGACCCCAGCGGCCTGACCATCCCGGCCGACATGCGGCACGCCGAGCTCCTGCTCCAGTACGGCGGGACGTCCATGGGCGGCGCGAGGGCCAAGAGCGTGGTCGAAGACGAGGAGGGGCTCTGGGTCGCCAAGTTCCCGGAACGGGCGGATCGATGGACGAACGCGGTCGTCGAGGACGCGATGCTCGGACTCGCGCGCCGGTGCGAGATCCACACGCCGCCGACGCGCGTGCAGATGGTCGGACCGCATGCGGTGCTCATGGTCAAGCGGTTCGACCGCGAGCAGCTGGAGCCCGGGCCGAACCGCGACTCACGGTACCTCCGACACCGCATGGTGAGCGCCCTGACGGTGCTCGACGCCGAGGAGTCGCCGACGGACCGGCGCAACTGGTCGTACCTGTTGCTCGCCGACGAGCTGCGGCGCTGGTCCCGGCGTCCGCGGGAGGACCGGCAGGAGCTCTTCCGGCGGATGGTACTCAACGCGCTGGTGTCGAATCTCGACGACCACCCGCGGAATCATGCGCTCATCGCGCCCGGGAAGGAGTGGCAGCTGGCGCCCGCGTACGACATCACCCCGGACCCGCGGCCGGGACAGCAGGACCGTGACCTGGCCATGATCTGTGGGAGGCTCGGTCGGCGCGCGCGGCGCGCGAACCTGCTCTCAGCTGCCAGCCGGTTCGACCTCTCCGAGGAGGACGCGAACGCCATCATCGACCGCATGGTGGACGTCGTGCGCTCGGAGTGGGAAGGCGAGGTCCGGCGTCACGGTGGCACCGACGCGGACTGCGCCGCGATCGCCCCGGCGTTCGTGCACGAGGGCTTCGAGTACGAAGTCGTCGAGCAGGGACCATGAGGCCATGATGGATCGACCCGCCCGGGCCTAACGCGAAGCACCGCGGTCGCGTACCGTGACCCTAGGGAATCTCTGAATAAGTGCCCCTTGCATCGCGCGCCGAACGGGTCGGTATTGGCGGTCGAACCCCGTGCCGGGAGTATCTGCGATGAGTGAGCAG
>MEDZ01000081.1 GCA_001724275.1 Gemmatimonadetes bacterium SCN 70-22 | reverse complement strand
CCCGCGACGCCACCAATGACGCCGCCGATCGCGGGCAGCGCTGAGGCGATCCCGGCGCCGGACGAGAACAGCTTGCCGATGCCGCCCGCCTGGTCGGCCAGCTCGCCGATGCGGGAGAGGCTCGACGCCACCTGCACGGCGCTCCCGATCATCTTGGTCAGCGTCGCGTCGGCGCCGAGGAAGGCGGTCGCAATCCCGAACGCCGCGGACGCCACGTCCTGCACGATCGTGAGGAGCTGCGACGCGTGCTCGACCGTGCGCGCGTCGGCCGTCGCCTGATCGTGCGCGAGCTTCGCCTCCTCCCCCTGGATCTTCGCGATCTGCGCCTTGAGCGTGACCCGCCGGCGGTCCGCCGCCTCGCCCTTCTGGGTGAGGCCGAGTAACTCCGCTTCCTTCTCGCGCCGGAGCTCGCCCAGGGCGATCATCTGCCGGAGCGGGCCTGCCCCTGACGTGGCGATCGCGTCGAGCCGCTCGTCGAGGGCCGTTCCGCTGGTGCTGGCGTCGTCGAGCGCCTGCTTCAGCTCGAGGATCCGCTGGGCCACTTCCGGCGGTGCCTTGAGCTCGATCAAGCGGTCCCGGAGCTCCTGCGTCGCGATCGTCATCTCGTCCAGGACGGACGGCGTCAACGCGGCTTCGATCTTCCGCAGCTCGGCGGCCGCCTGGCGCCCCGTGATCGTCGCCAGCGTCTGGCGCGCCGCGGCCGCCGAGGCTTGCAGCTGCGCGAACTCCGCTGCCTGCTCCCGGGTCGGATTCTTGAGCTTCGCGAAGGCGTCCTCGATCTCGCGCACCTTGCGGTCGAAGGCCGTGAGCACCGACTCACCCCCACGCACCGACCCCACGAGGTCCTCCACGGCCTGCCGGACGTCGCGGAACGCCGCGGCGCCCTGCGCCGTCGCGTCTGCGCTACGCTTGCGCCGCTCCGCATCGCCTTCGGGCGACGTGGCCGTCACGCGAATCGCCTGCGGTCCAGCGCGCCCGGCGCGGGCGGGATTCTCGATCGCCTCCCGCGTGCGCGCGAAGTCCTCCTCGAGCCCCTGGAGTGTCTTGGCGACGCGGGCGCGCTCCTCCTTGGTCTTCGCGTCCAGCTGCCCGAACACGCCCGCCGAGGCGATCTGCTGATCGAGCGCCGCGAGCTCCGCGCGCAGGGCCCGGATGCCGTCCTTGTACCCGCCCGCCGCCGTCCCCTCGAAGAGCGTCTGCGCCCGCTGAACGAGCGCGGCGCTGTCCCCCGCATTCTGCAGCCGCGCGATCTCCTCCCGCGTCTCGTCCGCCGTCTTCCGCGCCTCTTCGCGCGCCTTGGTGAAGACGCCGATGATGGCGTTCGCCGCGACCGCCGCGGCCACGACGAGGGCCCCGCCGGCGCCCAGGAAGCCCGCCAGCGATGTGGCGCCCAGCAGCACCGACTTGAGGCTCCCGGCCGACACGTTGCCGGATTGCACGATCGAGCTGGCCGCCGTCACCACCTGCAGCGCGGTCCCCGACCAGCGCGACCCCAGCACCTTGATGGACTCGCCCGCGCCCTGCGTCGTGCGCCCCATCGCCGTGACGGCGTTCGTGGCGCGCGCCGTGGCGCCGACCAGCGTCACCTGCGTCTGCGCGAGCACGGCCTCGAGGCGGATGCGCTGCTCCAGGGAGAGGTTCCCCTGGTCGAGGCGCCCCTTGAGGAGCTGCTCGATGCCGGCGAGCTGCGTGAGCGACTGCTGCCGCGTGCCCGCGATCTGCGCGCCCTGACCGTAGAGCCGCACCTGCGCGCTCAGCGCACCCAGGGATTCCGCCGAGGCCTCGGCCACGGCCTCGGTCTGCTTGGCGAGGACGGCGGCCGAGATCCCCGAGGCATCCATCTGCTTGCCCAGCGCGGCCACCGCGGCCTTGAGCTCGCGCTCGACCTCGTCGGTCAGCTCCACGACGGCGGCCCGCAGCGCACCCACCGGGACGCCGGCGGCCCGCGCCTGCTCCTCCAGCTGGTCGAGCACGGTGCTCTGCTCGGCCACGACCGCCTGCGTCCCCGCGTCGGCGCGCGCGCCTAACGTGTAGTACAGCTGGGCGATCTCGACCTGTTGCGCCATCCGCCGTCACGCGAGCAGACACGAACGGGCCAGCACGGGCCGAGAAGTTGGGAGGAGCTGGGAGGACCTGCGCCGAATCTACTGCCGCCTGCCGCGCGCGCCTACCGCACACGTCCCGCGCGCTCCTGCTCCGCCTCCGCCGCGGCCTTCGCCTTGGCGGCGGCGTAGGCCTTGGCCTCGGCGTCGGCCGACACGGCCCGCGCGACCAGGAGACCCACGAGCGCCCGATCCCGCATCAGCTGCTGGGCGCTGACCGTCCAGAGGGCGTCGCGCGCCAGCCCCGAGAAGAACGTGCGCCAGGTGCCGCTGGCGAGCTCCCCCTCGCCATCCAGATCCACCACGCGCCGCAGCGTCTGGATGGCGAGGGCATGCAGGCGATGATGCGCTGCCTGGATGCGCAGCGAATCGACGGCATGGAGTGCGAGATACAGCGCCGGGACCTCGGGGCGCGGCGTGACGGCGGGCTCGAAGGGGAGCCGGGGGGCCGTCTCGCTCGTGCAGATCCAGACGCACACGGCCCGCTGATAGCTGACCTCGTCGAGGATCTGCATCCGCAGGGCGAGGTCGTCCGGGCGCTCCGAGCCCGCCAGCGCCTGCGCGTGCCGGGCGAGGCAGGTGAGGAGGTCGTCCCGCGCGTCGAGATGGCGCAGCGCATGCTCCGACAGCGGTCGCACGACCAGCAGCGCCGGGCCCTCCGACGGCGGCGTGACGAGGGAGACCGCGATCGGCTCCTCGCGCAACGCGGCCAGGACGAGCGCATCGTCAGCCGCCGCTTCCGGGGCTGCCGGCGCGGCCCCCGATGCCCCGCGCGCCTCGATGCGGGCGTGCAGCCGTTGGAGGCGGCGGTAGTACGTGAGCCAGCCGTACGCGTCGGTGGCGGGATTCTCGGCGCCGCCTGGGCGGTACGGCGCGATCTCCTCGTCGCGTGCGAGCTGGAGGTGTTGCACGGTCCGCGCCAAGGTCTCGCACTCGCTGCGCAGGAAGGCGACCGGAACGACACGCGCCCGCGAGGGTCGCGGGCGCGTCGAGAGGGTACGGGCCATCGGGCCTCATCAGGGAAAGGGGGAAGCGCGGAGGAACGGGGCGGAACGGGGTGGCACGCCTACTGGTAGTTGAGCACCTGCAGTCCGCTGGTGGGGCGGAGGGTGAACGGCGCCTGCGGGATCGTCCCCTGGTTGGTCAGCTGCAGGACGAACTGCGTGATCGACTGCGCGCACGCCCACGCCCGGATCTCGAACGTCGAGCCGTCCGCGCAGAGCCCCTTGAGGTAGGCGCCATCGACCGGCGACCGGCCGACGAGCGCCCCCGTCATCGGGAGGCGATTCGCCACGATCGAGGCCTGCGAGATCCCGAGCGCGTACGCGAGCTGCGAGAGCGTGATGTCGATCGTCGCGAACGAGAGCGTCATGACCGCGCTCCCCGGTCGCGAGCCGATCGAGGTGGCGCTGATCGCGGTGCGGATCTTGTCGACCGAGCCCCCCACGTCGAGCTTGACGCCCTCCTGCGACACGCCGGCGAACGACACGCGTCCGGCCTCCACCACCGGTGTCCCCACCGGCTGCGTGCGAAACAGCGGCGTGCGCAGCACGAGGTTGGGCGCCGACACGGAGTCGATCTCGTGCCACTCGGCCTGATCGCCCGTCCCGATCTTGACGAGATCGCCGGGGGTTGCCCCCGTGACGGCCGCGCACTCGACCGTCTTCTGGCCCGCAGCGGCCGCCGCCGTCGCGACGGTGGTGCTGAGCGTGCCGGACGCGCTGAAGATCCCCACCTCGGTGATCGCGGTGAGCACCTTGTTCTTCGTGGGACGCAGTGACGCATCCACCGTGTAGCCGGGCGCGCCCGTGCCCGTGACACCGCCCGCCGCGGCGAGGACCTTCACCGGGATCGACGCGAGCTGGCCGCGCACCAGGGCGAGCGACATGCCCGTGTAGTCGGCATCGACGCCCCAGAGCTCGGTGTACGTGACGGTGCCGTCCATCAGCACGCCGATCACGGTGATGCCGACGTTGGGATCGGCGGCGAACTGATTGCCGTCGGTGGCGAACCCCTTGGGGTCGGCGACGGTCCCCGCGCCGCTCACGACCGAGCCCAGCATCCCGAACGCCAGCGGGAAGTTGTCGATCGACACGTTGGGCAGGGCGAAGCTCCCACCGAGATCCTTGTAGCCGTCGAGGATCGTGTACGGCAGGCGCTTGGTCGAGACGAGCACGTCCTGCGACTCGCCGTCGACCGTGACCGAGAACCCCGCGGCCTCGATGTCGCCGAAGTCGTAGGACACCATCTCGACCACCGCGTCCCCGGCCGCGTGGGCGTGCGTCGTGTTGTAGGCGAGGGTCGCCGTGAACGGCCCGGCGCCCGTGATGCCGGTGATGCGGTTCAGCTCCATCTCGTTGCCGTCGCCGACGCGGATGGTCTTGCCGATGGCGAACGCGGTGCCGGGGTTCGCGACGAGGTCGATGGAGTTGACCCCGGCGGCGACGGCGGCGTTGAGCGTGGTCACGCCGCCCGACGCCTTGTCGCGATGGATGAGCAGCTGCGAGTTGCGCTGGTAGACTTTCCCTTTCACGCTCGCCATGAGTGCGATCCTCGAGTACCGAGGTGACGGCGCGAGCGTGCGGCGCGGGTGATAGCGTTAGGCGGCCGGAGCGGTCGCCCAGATCGTATACAGGTTCCGCATGATCCGGAGCCCGCGCGTGGCCTCCGGCTCGGCGGCGGCGCCATCGCGGATCACCGGCGCGCGGACCACGGCATCGAGGCCGTGCGCCTGGAAGGCGTTCCACGTCAGCACGTCCCGGAGCCGCGCCGAGAGCTGGTTGATGACACGGGCCGCGTCGTTCCCCTCCGCGATCACGTCCAGCGTGAGGCTGACCTCGCGCTGGTCACCGATCCCCCCGACCTCCGTGTCCTGGCCATAGGCGTACACGACGATCGGGAGCGGGATCTCGGTGACGGGGTCCTCGGCGTCGTTCACGTCCTCGAACGGCACCACGAGCCGCGTCGCGCGCCCGCACAGCGCCTGCACCGTGGCGTCGGCGGACAAGATGGCGACGACGGCCGCGCTGAGTGGAGTGGCGAGGTCTCCGCGCATCACGTCAACAGGGAGTCAGGTGTCCGTGATGCAAGAAGCCGTGCCAGCCGCCGATGACGATGCTCCCGGCGCCCGCCTGGCAGGTGTTGCCGTTCTTGTCGACGTGCAACGTCGCCGGCTGCCGTGGATCGCCATGTCGCACCCAGCAGTAGTGCGAGCGCTCGAACCGATACCAGCCCGTGCCCTCACGCCCCTCCGGTGGTGGCACCGACACTTCCTGCGGGCGTGTGCAGTTGGACGCCTGACCATCGACCAACCAGTCGCCGCCGGGGGTCTTCACCATCAGGCAGATCCCGTCCGGGCCGCGCCACGCGTCCGTCATCCGGTGTGCATCCCACATCGCGCCGACCGGTGCGTCATAGAGCGTGTACAGCTTGCCGTCGGGGGCGCCGCGGTAGAGCGGGTGCGCGAAGAGCTGCTTCACGTCTTCCGTCGGGTGGAAGGCCCGCCCGCAACGCTCGCATCGATCCGGCCACAGCGGATCGTCGGCATGCACGCTCGCCCAGTGGTCGCTGGTGCCGTCCGGCCTCGCTTCCCATCCGGCGCCATTCACGTCGCCATGGAACGCGAGCGACCCGTCGATCGCGTCGTACTTGACCGCCATGGCGTTGCAATAGCCCTTGGTTGGTACCTGGGCCGGACAGTCGGAGCGATACCGCCGCAGCCACAGGCGTTGTAGGTCCGTCCGCTCCAGCCAGAACACCGGAATGCGATGCATCAGCCCATGCCCCCCGCGACCGTGGCCACGGCCGCGCGCAGATCGTCGACAATCACGTCCGTCATCGCCGGCGCCGCGGCATCGAGTGATCGTTGCATGAAGGGCC
>MEDZ01000080.1 GCA_001724275.1 Gemmatimonadetes bacterium SCN 70-22 | reverse complement strand
GGTCCGTTCCAGGAGGGCGATCAGGAGCGACACCCCGCACACCATGACGATCACCCCCCAGGGCACCTTGCGGATCGCCTCGCCCTCATCGGCGGCGCGCGCGAGGAGGAGGAGGGCGGTGGCGCCGAACGCGGAGAGGCCGACGTTGAGCTTGAACCCCACCACGCCGACGATCCACGCCAGGATGACGAGCGCCGTCGTCCCCTGTCGCCGGTCGAGGGCCTCGTTGGGGGGATCGGCCATGATGGCCGCGATCGCCGCGCCGCCCGCGGTGGCCGGGGCGACGCCCGCTCGGCGGTTCACCAGCACGAGGTAGGCGGCGAGGGCCACGAGGGCGTGCGCGACGAGGTTCGTCATCCAGACACGCCACTCGTGCCCCACGAGCCCCGCCTTGGCCATCGCCGAGTTCGCGATCACGCCGACCGAGGAGATCGGTGAGAGGTTCCCCGCATTCGCGCCGTTGGCCACCATCAGCGCGGTGAGGAAGGGGGGGACGCCGGTACGCTGGCCGATGGCCATGGCCAGCGGGATCACGAGGGCAACGCTGGAGATGGCGCCCGGTCCCACGGTGGAGATCGCGAACGCGATGACGAAGAAGAGGATCGGGAGGAGGCGCGCGTTCCCCCTCGCCAGGCGCACCGCACGGTGCGCGAGTCGCGCGAGCGTCCCGTTCGTGTCGGCGATGGCGAACAGGAGTGTCACCCCGGTCAGGGTGAGGAAGAGCGACACCGGGAAGCCGCCGAGGACGGCGTCGGCCTTCAGCCCGGCCTGCACGCCGATGAGCCAGGTGAAGGCGATCGCGAGCAGCCCGACATTGATGCGCGACGTCATGGAGAGCGCCAGCGCCACCACGAGCGCGCCGAGCGACAGCAGGGCGGTGCTCATGGCGCGGGCAACGATGGGGGCGCCGGCGGCTCCCCCGGCGCCTGCCACGGCGGAAGGAGGTGCTTCTGCACCTTGCCTAACGCCGTCCGGGGGAGCGCCTCCACCCGCACGAAGGCGCGGGGCCGCTTGAAGCTGGCCAGCTGCGCGCGGCAGGCCCCGTCGAGAGCGGCGACCGTCTCGTCGTCGTCGGCCACCACGTACGCCACGGGGAGCTCGCCCCGCCGCGCGTCCGCCACGCCGACGACGACGGCTTCGCGCACCCCCGGCTGCTCGAGGAGGAGTTCCTCGATCTCCCGCGGGTAGATGTTGAAGCCGCCGGAGATGATGAGGTCGGTGCGCCGCCCGCGCAGCGTGACATAGCCGTCGGCCGCACGCTCGGCCAGGTCGCCGGTGCGGAACCACGCCGCCCGGCCCGGGCCATCGGTCGCGGGGACGAAGGCCTCGGCGTCGGCGTCGGGGCGTCGCCAGTAGCCGCCGAAGACGTTGGGCCCCCGCACCCACAGCTCACCGACCGACCCGTCGGCGACGTCGCTCCCGTCCGGGGCGACGATGCGCATCGCCACCCCGGGGAACGGGATGCCGATCGACCCCGCCCGGCGCTCCCCTACATACGGATTGCCGAGATTCATCAGCGTCTCGCTCATCCCGTAGCGCTCGAGGATCACGTGGCCGAAGCGCTGGCGAAACGCCTCGAGCACGTGGGCCGGGAGCGCCGCCGAGCCGCAGACGAAGAGGCGCATGCGCTGCCCGATCGCGTGCGCCTGCTCGCCGGGGAGCTCGAGCAGCCGCACGTACATCGTCGGGACGCCGAAGAAGAGCGTCGGCGCGAAGTCCGCGAACTCCCCGGCGATGCGCGCCGCGTCGAAGCGCTCGAGGAGGCGCATGCGGCACCCGCTGGTGAGCCACGACAGGACCCCGTTGCCCAGCCCGTGCACATGGAAGAGCGGGAGGGCCGCCAGGTACCGGTCGTCGCTCGTTATGCGCCAGCAGGTCACGAGCGAGAGGGCGTTGGCCATGCAGTTGTTGTGGGTGAGCACCGCCCCCTTGGCGCGCCCCGTCGTCCCCGAGGTGTACACGATGAGCGCGGGCGCCTCGCCGTCGACAGGGCGCCGCTCCCGCCGGTCGTCGAGTTCGCGGGCCTCGCGCGCCAGGTCGCCCGCATCCCAGGCGACGCTCTCCGCGGGGAGTGAGGCGCGGAGCGCCGGCGTGGTGACCACCGCCACGGGCTCGGCATCCTGCAGGATGTGCCCGATCTCGCGCTCCCGATACAGGACGTTCACCGGGACGACGATCACCCCGAGCTTGATGCAGGCCAGGAAGAGGTCGATGAAGGCGACGCCGTTGGGGAGGAGGAAGGCGAGGCGGTCGCCCGGCGCGACGCCGCGCGCCGTGAGGGCGCGCGCGAGTCGATTGCTGCGCGCGTCGAGCGCCCCGAAGGTCAGCGTGACGAGCGCTCCCGCGTCGTCGCGGTACTCCAGCGCCACCTCGTGGCGCCGCGCGACGAGGGAGTGCTCGAACAGGTCGAGGAGTTGCATGGCGGGGCTAACCTACAGGGCGTCCCGGCAATAGTCGACGGCGCCCGACTATTGGCCCCCTCCAATGCCGCCGGCGTCCGCGCCGCTCACCTGCTCCCCCAGCACGTTCACGCAGAGGACCGTCACGAAGATCGCCATGCCCGGGAAGATGGCGAGCCATGGCTCGGAGCTGAGCGTGGTTTGCGCCTGGTACAGCATCGTCCCCCAGCTCGCGGCCGGCGGCTGCACGCCCACTCCAAAGAAGGAGAGCGCCGACTCCATGAGGATCCCGCGGCCCACGGCCAGTGTCGCCGAGACGGCGACGGTCCCCGTGACGTTGGGAAGGACGTGCCGCGCCAGGACACGCGGCGCCGGGACGCCGGTGGCGCGCGCCGCCTCCACGAAGCCGCGGGTGGCGAGCGACAGCACCTCGGCGCGCACGACGCGCGCCGTCTCCATCCACCCCACCCCTCCCACCAGGACGATCAGCAGGGGGATCGAGGGCTGGAGGATCGCGGCGACGATCATCAGGAAGGGAAGTCGGGGAATGGCGAGCATCGCGTCGGTCACCCGCATGAGGGTGGCGTCGACCCATCCCCCCACGAAGCCGGCCGCAGCGCCGATCGCCGAGCCTAACGAGACCGTCAGCCCCGCCGAGAGGAGGGCGATGGCGAGCGAGATCCGCGCGCCCACGAGCACGCGTGCCATGACGTCGCGTCCGAGTTCGTCGGTCCCGAACCAGTGCGCGAGCGACGGGGGCGCGCGTCGCGCCGCGAGGTCCAGGGCCTCGCCTGCCCCCGGGGCCAGGAACGGCGCGGCGAGGGCGGCGACCGCGATGGCCACGAGCGTGGCAAGCGCCAGCCGTGCGACCGGCGGCGTCCGGCCGGCCGTCGTGGCGCGCGGCATCCCGACGGTCGCCGCGGCCGCCGTCATTCGCGCACCCGGGGGTCCAGGAGGCGGTAGCTCAGGTCGGCCGCCAGGTTCAGGAGGATGACGGCGGTCGAGGAGAGCATGAGGAAGGCCATGAGCACCGAGTAGTCTCGCCTGGCGAGCGCCTCGGTGAAGAGCCCGCCGAGTCCCGGCCAGGCGAAGACGCTCTCCGTCACCACGGCCCCCGAGACCATGATGGCGGCGTCGAGGAAGACGATCGTCGCGAGCGGGAGGAGGGCGTTGCGCAGCGCATGACGGAAGGTGACCCGTCGTGGCGGAATCCCCCGCCCGTGCGCGGCAAGGACGTAGCGCTGCGCCAGCTGGGTGAGCATCGAGCTGCGCATGTAGCGCGTCCAGACCGCCGCGTGCACGGTGGCGAGCACCGTGGCCGGAAGGACGAGGTGGCGCAGCCGATCGAGGGTGTCGCCCCCCAGGACCGAGGTGCGCCCGGAGGACGGGAGCCACCCTAACGAGATGGCCAGCAGGAGCTGCAGGAGGAGCCCGAACCAGAAGGCCGGGAGCGAGATGCCGGCCAGGGACACGAGCGTGACGCCGCGGTCGAACCACCCGCGCCGCCGCGCGGCGGCCAGCACGCCGGCGGGGATGGCGGCCGTGAGGGCGAGCACGAGCGAGGCGAGGATCAGTTCGAGGGTGGCCGGGAGGCGCTCGCCCATGCGCACCGTGACGGGGCGCCCGTCGGCGAAGGAATAGCCCCAGTCGCCCGTCACGAAGCCCTTGAGCCAGGCGGCATACTGGACGGGGAGGGGGCGGTCGAGTCCTAACGAGCGCCGCAGCCGCTCGATGTCTTCCGGCCGGACGTTGGGGTTCTCGAGGAAGATGGCGAGCGGCCCCCCGGGCGCCGCGTGCAGGAGCGCGAAGACGACGACGGAGATGAGGAGGAGGAGCGGGAGCGCCTGCGCCAGGCGCCGGGCGACGAGCGTCACTGTGGCGCAACCTCCCACTCCCACACGTTCCAGAAGATCCCCGTGTTGGTGGGATTCCCCTTGAAGTTCCGCAGCGTCGCCGGGACGGCGTCGAGGCGCGTGACGTTGTAGAGCGGGATCTCGGGAACCAGCTCCGCCAGGCGCTGCTGTGCCGCGACCAGGAGCGCGCGCCGGGGTCCTTGCGCCACGGTGCGGTCGGACGCGTACAGCAGCGTGTCCAGCGAGTCGTCGGCGACGTAGTTGATGTTACGCCCGGCGGGAGGCGTGCGGTCGGAGGCGAAGAACAGCGTGATCTCCGGGTCACTGGGCATGTGCCACCAATGGAGCATCGCGTCGAACTTCCCCTCGAACCAGAGGGAGGAGATCGCCGTGCCGTCGACCAGCTGGATCTTCATGTCCACCCCGATGTCACGCAGTTGCCGCTGGACGGCCTGCGCGATGTTCTCCCGTATGGCGAAGCCGGCCTGCGTCAGGAGGGTGAAGGCGAGCGGGACGCCCTCCTTCTCGCGAAGGCCATCGCCGTTGGCATCCCGCCACCCGGCCTCGTCCAGGAGCGCCTTCGCCCGCGCCGGGTCGTACGGGTACCTCCGGACGCTGTCGGTGTACGCCCAGGAGAGCGGCTGGATCGCCCCGTCGATCACCGGCGCCAGCCCGTCGAGCACCGTCTTCGCCAGCAGTTCGCGGTCGATCGCGTGCACCAGGGCCCGGCGCACGCGCACGTCGCGGAAGGCCGGGACCTGCCGCTGGTTGAGGGTGATGTGCTCGTAGGAGTTCCCCATCAGGCGGTGGATCGTGAGGCCCGGGACGCCTTGCAGCTCGCGGTACTTGTCCCATGGAACCAGGGCGGCCACGTGCGCCTCGCCGCTCTTGAGCTGGTTGATGCGGGTGGTGGTGTTGGGGATGAACTTGAAGAGGATGCGCGCGATCCTCGGGTAGGTCGCGCCGCGCCAGTAGCCCGGCACCCGCTCCAGCAGGATGTATTCGCCCGTCTTCCACTCCGCCACCTTGTACGGCCCGGTGCCCAGCGGGTTGCGGTTGTACTCCGAGGCGTTGTCGATGTCCTTCCCCTCCAGGACGTGCCGTGGGAGCGCTCCCCGGATGAATTGCAGCTCGTACGGCGCATAGGGCTCCCGGTAATGCACCACCGCCGTCAGCGAGTCGGGGGTGTCGACCGCGGTGATGCGGTCGAAGCCATCGGTGCTCTCGGGATTGTAGTCCGGCGAGTTGATCGCCTCGACGGTGAACTTGATGTCGGCCGAGGTGAACGGAACGCCGTCGTGCCAACGGACCCCCGGGCGCAGCTTCCAGGTGACGTCCATCCCGCCGTCGCTGCGCATCCTCACCCCCCCGTTCTCCATCGTGGGAATCTCGCGCGCCAGCAGCGGGACGACCTGCATCTTCTCATCCGTCGTCACCAGCCCCTCGACGATGCACGTCTGCACGTCCTCGAGGATGTGGGTGCTGAAGCGGTTGAGCGTGTCGGGCTCCCGGTCGTAGGCGACGACCAGGAGATCGTTGGAGGGGGCGCGGACGTTGCCGCCTTCCCGAGCGCACGCCGCGAGGGCGAGCGCAATGAGCGCGCTGCGCCGCACGACGGCCGACGCGTGGGCCAGGAGCGCGGCACGCGCGCGGGCCGGCGTGCGGAAGGCGGTGAAGCGGCGCGTACGGGGCGACAGCGGCATGGGGAGGCGGCGGGCGATGCGGTAGCGGATAGTCATGCCCCGCGCGCGGGGGCGTCGTGGGGCACGGTGGCCTCGGGTGCCTCGACCAGGCGCGCCGCCAGCGCAACGGGGATGGAACCGAAGGAGAGCAACACGTCGTGGAACCCCTGCAGCGTGAAGCGCGCGCCACGCCTTGCGGATTCACGCGCGCGCAGGGCGTGGAGCTGGGAGGTCCCCAGCCAGTACATACACGCGGTCCCGGGAAACATCGAGTTCTTCACCACCTCGGCGTGCGCGGCGGCGGGCGACATCCCGACCTCCTGCACGTACAGCGCGACCGACTCGTCGAAGCCGCGCCGCCCGGTGTGGAACTCCAGGTCGACCACGGCGCGCGCCAGCATCCGTACGCGGGCCTGCTGCTCGGCAACCTGCTCCTCGCGCGTCAGGAACCCGCTCTCGTCCATCAGGTCGGTGGCGTAGCATGCCCACCCCTCGGCCATCGTCCCGCCGAGGAACATGCCGATGCGCGAGGCGCAGTCGACCGCCGCGATGCGCCCGAGCTGAAGCGGCGCGCGGGCGGCGTACCAGTTCTGGACGTGATGCCCCAG
>MEDZ01000079.1 GCA_001724275.1 Gemmatimonadetes bacterium SCN 70-22 | reverse complement strand
CAGCCGGTCATCGTACTCCGGGACCAGGCGCGCCTGCCACACCTCGCGCATCGCGTCACAGCGCGGCGCCACCACGTAGCGCGCCATGAGGTAGTCGGCGGCATCGATCGTGTTCCCTTGGATCGCGACGCAACCATTGCGTCGCGTGACAAACCACCCAGTGCTCGTCTGCAGGCACCACACGGTCCCGCTGTATGGTCGGCGCGCGCTTTTCGGGAGCGTGGGCATCGCATGTTCGCTGATGCCGACCCGGTACATCTGTGCGCGCGAACCGTGAGCAGTGTACCCAGTGCGAACCGGCCCGACCCGCAGCCCGGCTTTCACCGCACACTCTGCGAGGTCCTCCAAAAGGCGGAGGCTCGTCGAGTACATCTGCCAGCTCTTCCAAGTTGCACGCGTGCGCGTCGCCGTTCCGCCGCGCGATTCCTCATGGACGCCCCCGACAGGAGACCCATCACCCAGCAATGCCCACTCCACGACCAATCGCTGCGCCCACCCCGGCCAGGTTCGCACGTAGGCGGGAAGTCGCTTCGTCGGAGCCTTGCCGCCACAGTGCTCCTGCAGGTGACGCAGGAGCGCCTCGTGGTTCCACTGCCACCGCACGGTTCCTTCGCAGTCCACGTAGCGTGAGGCGGGGATCGGGAAGCGTGCGATCAGTGCGTCAATCGCTGCGACCTTTTCGCCATTCGCACCGAGGGACTGGGAGAGCGCGACCTGGTACGAGCTGTGCGCGTCACGGTTGCTCGAGGTGTACTCAGCCCATGTGCCTTCGGCCGCCAGCAATCCCAGTAACGGCGCCCATACCTCGACAGGGACAGTCACAGCGGGGCGCTTGTTGGGCCGCGATGCGGATTCGGCCAGCCGCAGCGGCTCGGGTTCCGGAGCGTCGAGCGGCGCCGCTGCCACCACGCGCCAGCGACGCGTGCGGGTGTGCTCCAGATCCTCCGCCAGGCACTCACGCCAGTAGCCAGCACGATCGGCCGACTTCACGAGCATTCGATGGTCCGGCGTCACCATGATGTCGACGTTCGCCCGCTTCCCGCGCTGCGACGTCGGGCTCTCAAAGTGGAGCATGTCGCCCGTGTAGTCATAGCGCACGATCTGACGCGGCACCTCGAACCGAAGGACGCGACGATCTGGATCGTACGCGGCGACCTTGTCGGACGGCTGGATCTCGTCGTGCCTCAGCCACCCGCGATCGGTGAGGCACTCCGTTTCCTCGTCGTAGCACGCCCTGTTCGAGTTCTCGATGATCCCCATCACCTCGGGCGGCAGCCCGAACGTCTGGATCACGAGATCGCGCTCGTAGCGCCGGAGTTCCACCAGCTGCATATCGGTGAACTTCTGGCCGAGTTCCTTGACGTCGATCTTCGCGTTCGTGAAGAACGGCTTCCCCTGGTCCTCGGGCGTCTTGTACTTCGCCTTCCAGCGCGCCTCGAGCATGCGCGCCACATCCTGCGTCACGCCCTCGCCGAACACCATGAGGTTCGGGATGCCGCGCCCGTGGAAGAAGGACCGCGTGAACTTCGCCACGAACTCGTCGGTGTCGAGCTCGTCGCCGAGCGACTGCGCGAGACCGGATCCGCGCGCGTATGGATTGGCGGGGTCCGGCACCGTCCAGCTGAGGATCTCGGTGTCGGGGATGTTCACGTTCCACCCGCGGAAGGAGACGCGGTACTCGCGGCGCGCCGGCGTCGGCGTCTCCTGGATCCACGACGGCGGCAGCGGCCAGAACGCGTTGGGGACGCCGGCGCCGTTGCGCTGCTTGAGCCAGTACACCTCGCCGATCGTGTCGAGATAGACCGCGGTGAGCGAGCGCACCGCGAGGCCCGTCAGCATGGAGTTGCCGCGGCGCAGCCCCTCCAGCATGGGGTGTTCCTCGATCTCGATCAGCTCCCGATGGCGCGCGAGGTCCTTGCGGATCTGGAGGCGCTCCGCGTGGCTCGCGGTCTGCCAGTCATGATCGCGGATCGCCTTCCCGCCGCGGCCCTTGCGCGCGTAGAGTGCGAACCGAACCGAGGCCACGGCGGTCGCCACGCGCTCCGTGGCCGCGCGCAGGAGCGGATGCGTGGTGTAGGCCTCCAAGTACTCCTTGGTCCCGCGCTTGGGCGGTTCGCCGGTCCCGGCGTTGAAGATCCGGCCGAGCATCCCGAATGCGGCGGTGGCGGCCGCGTCATCAAAGGCGCCGACGAGTGCCTTGGCGTCGCCGGCGCCGAGACGGCCGAGCAGCAGGCGGCCCGCCGTGCGAAGGCGCGTGCCGAACGGAAGACGGGTCAGGGCGTCACTCATGCGGCGCTCGGGTCACCAGGCTTGGATGGACTTCCGGCGGGGCAGCGGGTCGCCGTTGACCGCCAGGACGAATGCGTCGGCACGATCGGGGGAGCGGCCGATGCGCTTCTTGATCTCGTCCTTCTCGATGAGGAGGACCGACTCTTTCCGCTCCTTCCGCTCCATGCCGGAACTATCCATGACCGTCACGACCCGCGCACGGGGTGACGTCTCGTGCGCGAGCAGTTCTTCGCGCAGCCGGACATCGGGCGGCACGTCGACGAGGCCTGCGGCGACGAGGAGCGCGGCCCGGACGTAGAGCATCGTGCGGAAGTTCTCGCTGTAGGTCTCCCCGGGCGTCGGCGGGAGCGGCGCCGCCGAGAACGAGACGCCCGTGGCGCGAGCGCCGAGCACACGCACCATGTGGTCGAGCACCGAGGCGCCGACGCCGCCCTCGTCGATCGCGAAGGTCGACAGGGCGAAGCGCTGCATGACGTGGAGCGCCACGGAGGGGCCGTCCCCGCTCGGCGCCGTGACGAACTCGCCGAGGTACTGGCGCCGCTCCCGCCGGATCGTCTCGACGGCGGCAGGCCCTTGCTTCACGGCCTCGGCGTAGGCGCGCAGCAGTTCCTCGGCGTCGCGCCCCCAGCGCGGGAGGTATGTCGAGGTGTCGATACCCTCGCGCGCGGGATCGAGGCCCACGCAGTCGGGCATGGGCGCGCGCGCCCGGTCGGCATCCCATCGGTCCATCGCCTCCTCGAGCGCGCGCGCGCTGAAGAGCGAGGAGCGCGTCGAGCGCGGCCACTGGCCGAGGACCTGGGCGGTGAAGCGTGGGCCCGGGCGATACACGCGCGGCTCCCCCGCGGGATGCCCGGGGATGCCGTCCTCCCGTCCGCCGCGCTCGGTCGCGTCCCGCGGCGGCAGTGCATAGACGAAGTCCATCTCGGTGGCGTCCGGGATGGTCTCCTGGGCGCGCCCCATGTCGCGGCACTCGTTGGCCACGCGGGCATCCACGACCTTGTAGCTGATCGCGTCCGGGAGCTCCGCGTCGCGCCGCACCACGTTCGGGTGGCGAAGCGCGCTCATCGCGAAGACGGTGTAGCCCTGCCCCTTTGCGCGCTTGTACGCGGGGCCGATCGGCTCGGTCGGGTTGAAGGCGCTCACGATCTTGTTGCCGTCGCCGGAGCACATGCCCTCCGTCGCGCTCCACACGGGCTCCGGCACCCCCTGCCCTTCTTCGATGATGGCCAGCTGGTTGCGGTGGTGGCGCCCCGACGCCGCATGGCTCACCTCCTGGCCGACGCGCACGTCGGGGGAGAATGGCTCGAAGAACCAGCGCGGGCGCACCCGCCACAGGACCGAGTTCTCCGAGCGACGGCCCGGCATCGGGAAGCCGCGGCGCTCGGCGCGGTTCGCGTGCTCGAGGATCGCCGAGTAGATCGTCGAGTAGATCGTCGAGTGGTCGGGCCCGGGCAGGAGGATCTGGGCGCCTTGTTCCTCGAGGCCGAGGTCCTCCGCGGGGAGTGAGGCGACGGCATCGAAGCGGTAGAGGGCGTACGCGGCGAGCAGCCACGACTTGCCGACGTTGTTGGCGGACGGGATCAGCACGCGATCCTCGCGCTCGATCAGCGCGAGCGCGCGCTCCTGGTCGGGCGTGAGGCGGTAGCCGAAGAGATCGCGCAGGTACGCCAACGGGTCGCCCGCATAGCGCCGGCGGTGCGCCGGATCCCGCACGCGCTCGGCGGACGCCGCGGGCGGCGCCTCGTCCGGCAGGCGGCCGCCGTAGAGCTGACGCGCGGCCCGGATCGCGGCGTCGCGCTCGCCGGGCGGGAGCCGCATGATCCGGCGGCCCATCTCCTCGCGCGAGAGCGCCACTGTCAGACCGTGGTGTTAGGGCTCCCCGCGTCCGGCAGATCGTCGGGCGAGACGCCGAGGGATTCAGCTAGCGCGAGCTTCGCCTCCTCCGAGGAGAGAAACTCCACGCGTTCGCGCTGCCCCAACCAGTTGGCGCCGAGGAATTTGAGCATGCGGGAGTCGCCCTCGAGGGCCTTCTGGAACTGGCGGCGGCGCAGCGAGACCTTCCCGTGGCCTCGGTAGCGCCGGAAAATCACCGAGAAAGTGCTCCCGTACTCGTCATACACCCGCTTGTTGACGGTGTCGACGTCCATGTCGAACCACGCGGCGATTTCCTCGATCGTCGACTGGATCCGACACAGCTTCTCGAACTCGTGACGGGAGAACGGCTTACGGGGCCGCCCCATCTTCGTGGGCGAGGCGTCCGCGTTAGGCGCCGTGCGTGTGCGCGAGCGGTGCGACGTGGGGGCACGCGTCGGCTTCGAGAGCGTTGTCGGCTTTGAGGGCTTCGACGGCTTCTTGCGCCCGGTCCCGGCCGCCCCTCCACCTCCCGTCTTCTGGTTTTTCGCGCTCTCACGAGAACGCGAAGAACGAGAAGCGGGACGCTTACGGGCCGACATCGAGACGATCGAAGGCGAGCTCCAGTTCGTTGCCGCAGCGGCGGCAGCGCGGGAGGAGATCGGTGATGGTCGCTGGCGCCGTGCGACCGCCGGCGACGGGTCGGACGCGCACGCGCAGCCGTCGGCCGGGGGCGACGACGCCGAGCGCGGTGTCACAGAGGTGGTGCGTGCGACTGTTGTAGCCGGGACAACGCGCGACCTGTCCGTCGCGGTAGGAGGCCCATCCCTCGTCGCTGATGCGCGGGGCCGGGCCACGGCGGGCCATGGGGGAGCTCATGGCCGCATGGTGCATCTTGCCATGTCCCGCGAGCAACGGGCAACGTCTCGCGCTACCCCGGCGGCAGGAGCGCGGCGAGCTTGGCGGCGAGCGCTTCACCGGGACCGCACAATTCGGGATCATCCTCGTCGCGGTTCACGTATCGCACGAGCGCGCGCACAAGCTCGACGTCCCGGTGCGTGATCTTCAGTGGGTGGCCCACCGGGAGGTGGCTGAGCAGCATCGCCGCCAGTTGCGCGAGCCCATCAGTGTCCCAACGATCGATCTCGGCGACGCCCCACGACGCGCCGTCATCGGCCGTGAAGGTCTTGGCGCGCGGGCTGAGGCGCACGTAGAACTTCGTCCCGTCGCCTGCGTCGCACACCTGCAGCCCATCGTCCGACAGGAACGTCAGCTGCTTCCCGCGCTCCAAGTCGAACCACTCGTCCGGCGTCAACGCCGGTCGTATCTCGTCCGCCATGCCAGAATACTCGCACATTAGGGGAAGTCCTTGAAGAGTTCGAGCGTCGCCGCGTGCTCGGGGGCGGGCTTCGCGGCTCGGCCGAAGCGCTGGCGCTGGTACTCCGCCTTCCATGCGCGCTTGCACGCGACCTTTCCGCAGATGCGCGTATGCGGCGGCGCGAGACGGTCGCCGCAGATTTCGCAGTGCCGGTGGGCGATCTGCGCCTCCGCTTCCTCCAGCAGCCGCGCCTCGCGCAGGCGACGCTGGTCGCGCAGGCGCTCGAGGTAGGTGCCGAACTTCGCCTCATGCTCGAGCTGCGCCCGGCGCTCGCAGTCGTCGCAGACGTAGCGCACGCGCCCGATGGTATCGAGCTCGCCGCGCAGGGTGCCGGTGCACCAGCGCACCGGACACCGGCGCCCGCCCGCGGCACGGTCCTCGGCGGGCAGCCGCACTGGCGTCCCCCCTCGTCCCCCCTTGATGGTCACGGCGGGCCTCCTACGGCACGTACGGGGTGAGGGTCAGCTCGACACGGGGTCGCGTGACGTCGAGGAAACGGTCGGTCCCATTCCAGGTGCGCAGGCGGAAGTCGTCCTCGAGGACGCCGGCGTCCTGCAGCGCGTCCGCCAGTCCGGTGATGAGGTTGTCGGTGTCGGCGTCGTCGCGTTCCCGGTAGAAGTGCGCGGCGCAGTTGAAGTCGATCGGGGGGAGCGGGAGCCGGAGCTGGCGCGCGAAGGGCCGGACGGCGCCAATGACCGCGTTCTTGAAGCGGATGTAGCCGGGGCTCTTCTTGATGCCGAGCCTCGTCGAGTTCTTCTTTGGGCGCGCGGTTGCCGGGATCATGAGCCAGAGCGTGTCCCCCCGCCGCCAGGCGACCGGCGGCGCGCCAATCGAGACATCCAGCGGGGGCGCCATGTCTGTTCGCTCGGTGTTCTCGGCCGACGCGCGCGGCGCTAACAGCGGAGGTACAGGCAGCGTCTGCGTGAGACGCGCGAGCCCGCCGTCAGCCGTGAGGGGCTTGCCCGCGGCCCGGAGCCGCGCGCGCCGTTCGGCCTCCGCCTTCACCTGCTCGGGGTTGCTCAGGTCGATCACCGGTCGCTCATCGGAGGGTGTGATGCTGGTACGCCTCGCGCGCGAAGACGGCGGGCGCGAAGTCCTCGAGGATGGTCTCGGCGGCGTTGCCATAGTCGACGGCAATCCACGCGCGGTCATAGTAGCGCGCGAGGCTTGCATACCACCCGCCGTGCGGATTCCCGCCGGCATCGCCGTCGTCGCGCGGGACGAACTCGTCGAGGAGGCGCTCGCCCAACACGATCACCCGCGTCGCATCGAGCGGCGTCACCGTGAGGCGGAGCGCCGCATCGCTCGCATGACACGTCTCGGGATGCGGGCCGATGGCCTCGGCGAGCGCCCAGCCCAGCTGCGTCGCGAGCGGGGGCACCCAGCGTTCGGCAACATCGTTCGCGATCATCGTAGCCCCGGCGGGAAGAGGAATCCTTGGATCTGTCGGCACGGCGTCACGGTGCGGGCTCGGTGGGGGTTCGGGAGGACAGGGCGTAGCGCTTGGGCGCGCCCTGCCGGCGCAGGTCGCGCGCGGTCGCCGCGATCACGCCGCGCTGGACAAGCTGATAGAGCAGCTGCGCGACGCTGGCGCGCGTCGTGGGGCGTCGCGCATGCACGAGCGGGTAGATCTCGTCGACGCGGAGTGGCGCGGCGGCGACCGCGAGGACCTGGAGGATCGCCGCGCTGGTGCTGCGTGGCCGCCCCCCGCGTGGATGACCAACGGGGTCCTGCGCGCTCGCGTCCCGCGCGCTCGCGTCCCGCGCGCTCGCGTCCCGCGC
>MEDZ01000078.1 GCA_001724275.1 Gemmatimonadetes bacterium SCN 70-22 | reverse complement strand
GGGGGCCCCCGCGCCCCTGGGGCGCCGCTTCTACGCCTATCTCGCCGTCCTCCTCCTCTTCACGTTAGGCAACTCCACCGACGCCTTCCTCCTCCTCCGCGCCCGCGACCTCGGCGTCACCGCGGCCATGATCCCCGTCCTCTGGGCGGCGCTGCACGTCGTCAAGTCCGCCGCCTCCACCCCGGCCGGCGCCCTCTCCGACCGGGTCGGGCGCCGCGCGCTCATCGTCGCCGGGTGGGTCACCTACGCCGCCGTCTACCTCGGCTTCGCCCGCGCCAGCGGGCACTGGGCCGCGTGGGGGCTCTTCCTGGCGTACGGCGTCTTCTACGGCCTCACCGAGGGGGTCGAAAAGGCGCTGGTCGCCGACCTCGTCCCCGCCGCGGCGCGCGGGCGCGCCTTCGGGTGGTACAACCTCGCGTTAGGCATCGGCGCCCTCCCGGCCTCGCTCCTCTTCGGCGCGGTGTGGGATGCGTGGGGGGCGCCGGCCGCCTTCACCATGGGGGCGGCGCTGGCCGCGTTCTCGGCGGCGCTCCTCCTGGTGGTCGTCCCGCGGCGGATCGCCCCCTGAAACGCGCGCGGCCGGCGACGCCTTCCGGGAGCGCCGCCAGCCGCAACGACGTCAGGTCCCGCGCGTCAGCGCTGGACCAGGATCAGGTACCGCGACGGGGCCCAGAAGCGCTCCGGGTCCGAGATGTGCAGCGCCCCGCGCACCCGCTGGTTCTTGGTGGCGGCCGCGTCGGTGAAGGCCAGGTCGTGGCGCGAGATCACCTGGTATTCCTTGTCGGCGGCCGGGAAGTTGATCGCGACGTCGCGCTTCTTCGACATCACATGGAAGGCCGAGCGGTCGAGCGCGCGCGCCGGGACCAGCGTCTTGCCGCGTCCGAAGAAGAACTTCGTCCCCCCCTCGCGGCGGACGATCCCCTTGTCGCGCAGCTCCTGTTCCGTCCCGATCGCGACGAAGACCGAGTCCTCGTGCGCGGCCATGGCGCGGTTCACCGTCCCCATCGAGTCGTTGCGGAACGCCAGCACCACGTTGGCGCGCGAGAGCGAGTCCACGCGGGACGCCAGCATCGTGATCTCGGCCTGTTGCTGCTGCACGCTGGCGCGGAGGTCGGCGATCGACCGCTCGTAGGTGCGCAGCTGGGCCACCTGCGCCGTGTCCCACTCCGCGTGCTTGGCCCGCTCGGCGCGCATCTGGCGCACGCGCGACTCGGCGGTGTTCAGGCGGGCCACCACCGCGTCGACCTTCTTCTGCATCGTCGCCAGCTCGCCCGACACCGACCCGACCCCCGTCTCGGGGCGCGTCGTGTCCCGCTTGACGTCGAGGTTGCGCACCTTGGCCAGCGAACCGCTGATCTCGGAGATGATGCGGGCGCTGGTGGCCGCGTCGCCGATGAGGGCGCTCTGCTCGCTGATCTGCCGCTGCTTGGCGGCGAGGAGCGAGTCCTTGAGGAAGATCAGCGAGTCCTTCTGGCGCCCGGAGGTCGCGAGGGCGAGGCCGGTGTCGGCGCCGTGGTACAGCTTCGGCTCGCGGTTGCATGCCGCCGTTAGCGCGAGCGTGAGGAAGAGGATGTATCGACGCATGGTCGGATGGGGATGGCGCTCGTTCGGGTCGCCCCAGCGGGCGATCGGGCGAAGCGGGTGGTGTATGACAGGCCCTCCGCGCAGTGGCAGCGGCAGGACTTGCCGGTGAAATCTAGCGTCACCGGGTTCCCGTAACACGGGGACCGTACCAATACGCAACAGTATTGACGACTCTCCCAGTGTCCTGGGTCACATCGCCTAACGTTCGAGCCGCGATTCGCCTGGAACGGCCTGCGCAAATGTGACCCGCGTCACAACGCTCGCGCCGGGTGGCGTCTCCGGGGAGGATGGCGCGCCCCGGCCCCTGCGGCGCGGCGTTAGGTCCGCCGGTCTCCGGCCCCATGCGGTGCGTCCCACGCATGGGTCAGCGCGCTGTTCAGGATGCTGATTCCCCCGAAGATCACGCCGAGCCGGGTGTGCCCCGCCGCCGCCAGCGCCGTCGCCGCCGCCAGGAACACCCCGAGGCCGAGCAGCAGGCGCAACGCCCGCGGCAAGCCGAACCGCGCCCTCGGTGACACGAACAGCCCCCAGAAGGTCGCCACCGCCACGGGGAGCGCGATCGAAAGCGCGACGCCACGCGCGCGCCCGTCTCCCTGCCGCGCGCCCCACAGCGCGAGGGCGCCGAGGGCGCAGACTTCGAGCACGAAGCGGAGCGCGAGGTTGAACTGTCTCAGCATGCGGCGGAATATCGCGTCAGCGCCGTCCGATGTCCCGCATGGCGGCGTGGCCGCGGCCGCGGGGGCGCGCTACTTCGGCGGGGCGTCGCGCCCCCAATCCGGCTCACTCGTCGAAACCGCCATCGGCTCCGCCCCCGCCCCGGGCGGGAGCCGCCAGAAGTACGCCGAGTCCGCGTGGCACGCGCGGGGAATCGGTCCGCGCCACCCGAAGCGGCGCGCCGGCCACGCCCTATCGGTCGATTGCGGGGTGTAGTTGAACCTTGCGGGCCCGATCATGTGGCGACTCCGCGTCGCCACGTGCGGCACACCGCCGGGGACGCAGATCAGGACGCTGGCGCGTTCCACCTGGTGAAACGCCACCGGGAGCGAGAAGCGCCCCGCCGAATCCGTCAGGAAGCGCTCGATCACGCCATCGCCCCGGTCCAGGAAGACCGGGGCCCCCGCCGCCGGCTCGTCGCCCGGCCCCATGTCGCGCCCCGTGATTCCCCGGTACGCCCACCTCGGGATGAAGGCGGAGACGGCGGACAGCAGGGCGAGTGCGCCGATGACGGCGAGGACGTTGACCTCGGTGCGTCGCATGCGACCTCCCCGGCGTGAGGTGTGGAATGCCGTCAGGCGCGGGGGGCGGCCCGGGTGCGTGGCGCCCCCCGCCTAACGGCGATCAGCCGCGCCAGTAGTTGTTGGCGGCTGCGACCGTCTGGAAGTTGATGGCGATGACGTGCGACGCGGCGGTCAGCGCGTCGGCGGAGTTGGCGTATTCCGGGCGCAGCTTCTTGAGGACGTCGACGTCCGGCTGCGTGTACTTGACGCCGCGGCGGCTCAGGGTGATGGCGAGTTCGAACCCCTCCTGGGGCGTCGCGGTGATCAGGGAAGTCAGCCAGCGCTCCGTCATCGATCCTCCTTGTGGGTGGGCGCGTGAGGGCTCACGCGCGTCCAGCCACCATAGGGCCTTGCGCGGCGCCGAGCCAGAGGCGTTGCGCTCGCGCAACGGTTCCGGTTGGTGCGGTGCCGCGGGCGCACGGCGAATGGCGCACGGCGAATGGCGCACGGCGCACGGCGCACGGAGCGCGGCGCACGGAGCGCGGAGCACGGAGCGCGGAGCACGGAACACGGTGCGCGGAGCACGGAACACGGTGCGCGGAGCATGGCGCCTGCGCCCCCTCAGCGCGGCGTCGCGAGCTTGAGCCCGATGATCCCCGCGACGATGAGCCCCAGGCTCACCACGCGCATCACGTTGGCCGGCTCGCCGAAGAGGACGATCCCGAGTGCCGCCGTCCCGACGGCGCCGACGCCGACCCAGACCGCGTAGGCGGTGCCCAGGGGGAGCGACTTCATGGCGATCCCCAGCAACCCGAGGCTGACGATCATCGACCCCATCGTGGCCAGGGTGGGGAGGGGGCGGGTGAAGCCCTCGGTGTACTTGAGCCCCACGGCCCACCCGATCTCGAAGAGTCCCGCGGTGACGAGGACGATCCAGTTCACGACTGCTTCTCACGAAGGAGGACGATGGCCAGTACCAGGAACCAGAGCTGGTACGCG
Source organism: Gemmatimonadetes bacterium SCN 70-22 (assembly GCA_001724275.1). Classification (NCBI taxonomy): domain Bacteria; kingdom Pseudomonadati; phylum Gemmatimonadota; species Gemmatimonadetes bacterium SCN 70-22. The sequence continues at coordinate 5,494 of MEDZ01000078.1, read as the reverse complement.
TACCAGAAGATACGCTCCGCGGCGCCGGTCCATGGCGTGTCGAGTCCCGCCTCGATGCGCGGGGCCGCGCTCCCGCTCCAGGCGCCGAACGCCAGCACGAGGAGGACGGTGACGGCCGTATACGCGAGGAAGCGCCGCCCCGCCGCGAGGGGCGGGTGCCTGGAGCGCGCGGGCGCTCGGGCGGCCATGGCGTTCACCGCCGGCGTCGTGTCACGTTAGGCGTCGCGCCCCCGCTCGGCACGCGCCCGTACCCGGGGGGTGAAGGGGAACCCTGGCGCCGCCACTGCCGGTGGCGCGTCGGCGGGAGGGAGCGACGGCGCCGTGGCGATCGGTATGGCGCCCTCCCGGGCCGCCTCCCGCAGCTGGGCGCGCCCGCCGCGCCAGGCGGCGGCGCCGACCGCCACGGCGAGGAGGTAACCCGGGAGACGCTCGGGGAGCGGGAGGGCGTCGCCCAACAGGAGTTCGGAGCCGACGACCGTGGCGGCCGGGAGGATGCCGGCGAAGAGCGCCAGCGCATGCGACGTCAAGCGATGTCGCCGGTGCAGCGCGTACCAGGCGGCGGCGGCGGAGATCGACGCCACCGCGGAGAGCCCCGCGAGCGCCGGGGAAATGTCGGCGGTGGCGAAGAAGGCCTGGCGAATCGCGTTCGCCGCGCCAAGGAAGGTGGCGCCGGCCAGGAGGGTCTGCGGGAGCCGCATCGGACCAGGCGACGAAGTGTCCAGTTGACGGGTGAGGGCGCGTCGGGGGACGGGGTTACGCCCCCCAGCGCTGCGCGAGCCGGCGTCCCCCCCACATCCCCGCGCCGAAGCCGACCATGCTGACGAAGAAGGCCGTCATGATCCCGACGTGCGCGCCGGCCCACCAGCCCAGCGCGCTCCCGGCCGTCGTCCCTGCGAGCACCAGCAATCGTGTCATGGCGCTCCCGCTCCCGGGTCTTCGCCGACCCGGTCAACGTTAGGGGCTGGCCGCGGCGGAGGGCAAGAGTGCGCGCGGGGCGTATCGCGGCTTCGGGCGGCGTTGCGGCGCGCGGGCGCGACAGCTACTTTGCGATGCAAAGTGGCAGGGGGCCACTGCTGGGTCGTCTGCCTGCGCCGGGAGGAATCGTGAATCGTTGGCTGAGACGCGCGCGCGGCGTGGTCGGCATGGGGGTGATCTGGGCGGTCGTGGGGGCGCTGGCCGGCGGCGTGATCGAACTGGTCGACAACGTCTTCCCCGGCCTGCTCCCCTTCGCGTCGCGCGTCGACATGTGGCCGCAGACGCTGGCCATTCCCGGCTTCATGGGGGGGTGATCTTCGCCGCGGTGCTCATGCTGGCCGGGGGGCGACGCCGCCTGGACCAGTTCTCGCTGCCGCGCTTCGCCGCGTGGGGGGCGGCGGCCGGCCTCCTGCTGGGGAGCATTGGCGTGTCGAACGGGCTCCCCGTCTTCGTGTTGGGGCTCACGACCCTCGGCGGCGCCACGGCCGCAACCGGGGCGTTGCTGCTGGCGAGGCGGGGCGAGCGTCGCGAGATGCTCCACGCGCGGGGCAGGGCGCCAGGGGTTGGGCGCGACGCCGAGGCGCATCACGAGGAGCTTGGCGGCGGCGACGAAGGCTGACCCCCGCGCCGGCACGCCGGTTCACCTAACGAGACGCGTCGGCGTCGTGCGCCGTCTCGCGGCCATGCGGGTTGCCCCCGGGCACGTGGGCCCCGCGACCGTGCAACGACCGCTCGATGCGGCGATCGGGGACGAGCCACATCAAGGCCACCGCCACGTAGAGCACCTGGGCCACGCTGGACCAGAAGAACGTGGAGACGATGGCCAGCAGGTACAGGGCGGGGGAAAGCTTTCCCTTCCAGTCGCTGCCGATGGCGGCCTTGAGCGGCGAGGCGGGACCCTGGGCGGCGATGATGACCCGCTGCAGCACCCAATACGCGATCGCCGCCGCCAGGAGCACCCCGCCATACAGCGCGGTCGGGACCGCGGCGAAGTGATTCTCACCCATCCAGCCGGTGACGAACGGAAAGAGCGACAGCCAGAAGAGGAGGTGCAGGTTGGCCCACAGCATCCCCCCAGTCACCCGGGCGCAGGTGTGGAGCATGTGGTGGTGATTGTTCCAGTAGATCCCGATGTAGATGAAGCTCAGCACGTAGCTCATGAACACGGGCGCGAGCGGGGCGAGCGTGTCGAGGGTGACGCCGTGCGGCACCTTCAGCTCCAGCACCATGATCGTGATGATGATCGCGATCACGCCGTCGCTGAAGGCTTCGAGTCGGTTCGTGCCCATGTCTGTCGTCCGGGGAGTGTGAGCGGAATGCGGCGCGTCAGCTTCGCATCCCGCTCGTGCGGCTGGCGAGCGTGACCAATTCAACGCTGCATCGGCCCCGTCGCTACCCCCCGCTACTCCCCGCGCTGCCCCGCACCGCCCTGCTGCGCACCCGCGACGGCGCCGGGCGCGACCGCGGCCGCCACGCGGGTGGCGGCCACGGCGTCGGCGCATCCCGTCAAGGCGTGCCGGCGTGGCGAGCCGACCCGCGTACCTCTCGGGTGCGGCGTCCCGTCACCGGCTGAGGCGCCGCAGCGCGTTGGCCGCCACGTAGGCGCCGATCTCCCGCCCCTGCGTCAGCCCCGCTTCCGTCGCCAGGCGGAAGTGATAGCCGACGTACACGCGCGAATCGGCATTCTCGCGCGCGGCGTCGGCGACGGTCGCGAAGCGACGCGTCACGAGCGGGAGCGACCCGCTGGTGGTGGCGATGGCCGGCCCCCGTCCGGGAACCAACGCCTCGATGATGGCGGCGCCGGTGCCGCCGGCGGTGGCATGGGCGCTGGGGTAATCGGGGACCGGCGGCGTGGGGAAGGCGAGCACCTGCCACGACGGATCGGGATCGGTGAGCGGGTTGCCGTCGGTCGCCGCCAGCGCCACCGCGCTCACGGGACGCCAGAAGTTGTAGTGGTACTTCGCCTCGAGACTCGACGCATACGAGTCGAACTCACCCATCTGCAGCACGGCAAGGAGGTGCGCCGTCTCCCATGCGTCGAGCTGTCGTTGCGACGCCACCACGCCGGCGATCCGGTTCCACCCCGTCGGCGAGTTCTCGACCCAGAAGAGCGCGATCTCCGTCTGCTCCGCGCTGCGCGCCGGGCAGGCTGCACAGCCCAGGGCCTTGATCTCCTGGAAGTCCTGGGTGTAGCGCGCGGTGAGGACGGCGGCGGCGTTCGACACGGCGCCGTAGGGGGGAGGTGCCCGGAACTGCGCCGTCGACTGCACGACGAATGGCGTGACCGTCGCGCCCCACAGCGAGGCGTCGGCAAAGCCGCCGGTGCCGAAGAAGTCGAACGCCGGCGTGTTGAACGGGAAGGTGAACTGGTAGTCGCCGGGGTGGCTCCCCGGAGTGTACGGCGCGACGCCGCCGGTGGCCGTTCCGTCGTTGGCCCGGCGCGCCAGGATGGCGGCCGCGACGCGATGGCCGAGGGCCACGCCTTCGGCGCTGCCGCTCGGGGTGCCTAGCGAGGTGATCGCGGCGCCGTACCAGGCGTCGACCGCTCCCTGGGCGGCGGGGACGGCGCCCAGCATCGCATCGTGCGCGGCGGTGAGGACGGCGACGGCGGGGTGGGCCGACGGCATGAGGGGACCGGTGTCGGCATAGCGCTCGTAGCGCGGGACGATGGCGTTGAGGGCGTCGTGCATCGCCACGTTGCCGATGGCGTAGAGCCTCGCCTCGACGAAAGGTGCGAGCGGCGCGCCGGGGGGGACGAGCGCGGGGGCCGAGGCGACGAGCTGCGCATTGCCGTCGCGGACGGCACGGAGCGCCGCGTTGGCCTCGGGGGCGGGGACGCCCCCGGCATCGCGTAGTGGGGCGACTCCGGTCGGGAGGGCGTTGGGGATCGAAGCATCGGGCGAGCACGCGGCGGCGGCGATGGCCAGCGACACCAGCGTGGCGCGGCGCATGAGGAGGGGGCGCATCGATTCTCTCTCCGGCTGAGGCGAGCGTTGCCACCGGCGCCGGCACTGGTGCGGGGGCACGAGCTCACGTGATCGGACGCGCGAAGCTAGGACGCCAGGGGAAGAGGCGTCAAAAGACGGTTTGTCGACGGGGCCACTCGGATGGGCGGGCGACTGGTGAAGTCGTGTGCGGGGCGGACGCGCTGCCGCAGCGATTTGGGTGCCGTGAGCGTTTCATCGGCGAGCGCCGGCGTGGCCGTGGCTCTCTCCTGTTGCTCCTCCACCTGTCGTGCGCCGCCGCAAGCCGTGCGCGTGCGCGGGTCCACCTCGTGCTCTCCTTCCATGCGCGTCCGGCTCCTCCTCCCCCTCCCCCTTGCCCTCGCGGCCGCCGCGTTCGACGCGGCGGCCCAGGACGTCGACTACCACCGTGCCGACGTGATCCGCACGGCGGGGACGTACGTCCTCGGCGCCTCCATCACCCCCCTCTGGCTCGACGACAGCGTCCGCTTCGTCTACACGTCGACGGGGAGGAACGACCGGGGGACGGTGTACCTCGTCGATCCCGCGCGCGCGAGCCGCCGCGTCTACTTTGACCACGGGCGGATGGCGGCGGTCCTGTCCGTCACCGCCGACACCATCGTCGACCCCGCTCGCTTTCCCGCCTTCACCCCCGTGGACAGCGGCCGGGCCATCGAGCTGCTGCTCCACAAGCAGGCCGTGCGCTGTGATCCCGCCAGCTACAAGTGCGTGGCGCGCGACAGCATCGCGTGGGCGCTCGAGCGCACCCTGAAGGCGGGGCCCTCATGGGCCAGCCGCTCGCCCGACCGGAAGTGGGACGTCTTCGCGTGGCGGCACAACCTGTACCTGCGGCCGTCCGCCCTGTCCGACTCCGACGCCGTGGCCGCCGCCGATTCGGTGCGGCGGGCGCGGAGCGACACCACCGCCCGCAACGCCGCTGGCCGTCAGGGGCAACGGCGGGGCGCGCGGCAGGACTCCATCCCGCTCCCGCGCGGCTCCATCGCCCTCACCACCGACGGCGAGCGCCTGTTCGCCTACGGTGGCACCAACCGCGAGGTGGCCGCCGACACCGCCAAGCCGCGCCCCACGCGCGTGAACGTCAACTGGACCACCGATTCCCGCCGCTTCACCGTCCATCGCGAGGACCTGCGCGGCACGCGCATCTACCCGATGTACTCGTCCACCGGCGACCAGCCGGTGGACCGCAGCTACCACTACGCGGTTCCGAGCGATTCCGTCGTCCCCACGCATGTCACGCACGTGATCGACATCGTCGACCGCACCAACGTGCGCGCCAAGGCCGATCCCACGCCGCAGACCACCGTCGGCACGCGCACGATCTGGAACCGCGCCGGCGACAAGTTCTTCATGCTCAACTCCAATCGCGGCCCCTCCCGCATCTCGGCGCTCCTGGTGGACGCCAGGACCGGCGACGCGAAGGTCATCGCCCGCGACTCGTCGGCCACCTGGGTGGAGCTGTCACACCAGTTCCTCCGCGAGAACTGGGAGGTGGAGAAGCGGAGCGACGACCTGGTCTGGTGGTCGCAGCGCGACGG
>MEDZ01000077.1 GCA_001724275.1 Gemmatimonadetes bacterium SCN 70-22 | reverse complement strand
CCACCCCCCACCGCGCATACGTCTCCGGCGTCGCCACCACCACCGGCACCACCCGCCCATACAGCGCCTCGGCCACCAGCGCGCCTAACGCGATGATCGGGTCCGGCTCCCGCAGCACGATCGCCGCCGGCCCCACCCCCGCGCGAATCAACTCGGCCAGCACGCTCGAGGACGACGACGACCCTCGCCCTCCCGGCATGAACAGGACCTTGCCGGCGATGCTCAGGCCATGCTGCGGGTGATGCACGTCCGAGATGACCCCGGTCTCCTCGTGCACCCCGCCCCAGAACGACAGCGGCTCCGACAGCGCCAGCACCTCGCCCTCCGCCACCCCGGGCACCAACACGGCGGCCGTCACGCCGTCCCCCAGATCGACGCGTCCCGCCACGCGACACCTCGCACCGCGCTCTCCACGCACTCCTCCAGCGACCCGAAGATCACCTCGTACCCCAGGTTGTTCGGCGCATACCACGCCCACTTCGCCGAGTTGGTCATCACCGCCCCCGGGCGCCCCGAGAGGATCGGCGTGATGTAGGTGCAGGTGTCGGTCACGAGCTGCACACCGCACCGTCGCAGCTCGTCCCCCCACCCTTCGTCGTCGATCCGCGCCAGCGTGTCGCGCCCGGTGGAGACGAAGAACTCGAGCGTCGGCGACACCGCGCGCCTCGCCAACACCCCCCGCAGCCGCGTGAACTCGTCGTACGAGAAGTGCGGCGTCCCGATGCTCACCGCGCCTAACGCCGACGACGCCGTGGACGTCAACTCCGCCGCTGCCGCCGACAGTTCCGCCGGCCCCAGGGTGACCGTCCGCGCCGGCGCCCGCCCCCCGAGCGCCTCGTGCAGCGTCGGCGCCTCCGGCGTCACCCCCACCATGTGGAACATCGCCACCGCCCCCGACGACGCCGCCGCCGCGCCTAACGCCTTGAGCTGGTCCTCGGTGGCGCGCGGCACGCCGTCGATCACTGCGACCGCCCGCCCCGCGAGCGTGCCGAGCAGCTGCCCCAGCACCGCGAAGAAGGTGTCCCGCTCCATCGCCCGTTCCGGCACGCCGCGTACCTGCACCACGAGCGTGGCGAGTCGGCCCTCATCGGTGTGCAGCCCGGTCTCGGGGACCACCCCCTCGATCGCCGCGCAGATGTCGATGAAGTCACCGTATCGCTCCGTGCGCGCGCCAAGCACGCTGTTGGCGAAGACGATCGCATTCGACTCCGCCCACGCCACGTGCTCCCCGAGCCCCGGGCGATCCGCCAGCTGGTACGGCGCGCACGTCCAGGTCTGGCGGCACCCCAGCGCGCTGTAGTAGCGCATCATCTCGCGCGCCGCGGCCGCCACCGCAGGGCGTCCCTTGAACAGCTCGGGGTGCAGCAGGTCGATCGCCCCCACGTTGAGCGTCGTCGGCACCGACACCCTCGCCCCCGACTCCGCCAGCGTCCGCGCGAAGTCGATCGACACGGGGCCGTGATACAGGCACCCGTCCACATGCGCCCTGGTGATCGGGATGAACCGCCGAGCCCCCACCACCGTCGCGTACCGCTCCAGCAGCCCCCGCGCAATCGAAGTCCCCACATCTCCCTCCATTCTAGTCCCCCTTGGTCCATCGCCCCGTGCCCCCCCGTGCTTCACCGTGCCCCTCCGTGCCAAACTCCCCGCGCACCCCCCCTCCAATCCGCGAGGAGTAGCGACGCTCGTGCATCGAAACGGGGGCCGCGGCGTCTCGTGCGCCCGGCCCCCGCTCATCTCGTCATCTCACGTCGACTGCGTCGGGCCCCGCCCGCGCCAGCAGCCACTCCACGAACCGCCGGTCGCTTGGCGCCAGTTCGTACTGCAACAGCTCGTCAGGGGTCGCCCACGCCAGCGCCGAGTGTTCCAGGCAGGCTGGCTCCCCGTCGATGCTCACCGCCACGAAGGCGATCAGGAAGGGCGATCCCGCATCGTGCACCGTCAGCAGCTCGCTGCCGACGCTCGACACCGTCACCCCCAGCTCCTCGCGAAGCTCGCGCGTCGCCGCGTCCGCATCGCCCTCACCCGGCTCGAGCTTCCCTCCGGGAAACTCCCACAACCCACCGTGCCGCTTGTGCGCGGGGCGCTGGCACACCAGGTAGCGCCCGCCGCGGGCGATCACCGCCGCCAGGACGCGACTGGTCCACGCCGCCGACGCCGCCGACGCCGCCGACTCGGAGAGCGCCACGCCGACCGCTTACTTCGACATCCCGAAGTCGCTCACCGTCAGCTCCACGTTGTGGCTCACGCGGATACCGTACACGCCATCGAGCGACTTGAGCTTGTCCGGCGCCACCACGTCGAACTTGTCGAAGGTGTGGACCACCTTCCCATTGATCACGCACGACGCCTTTCCCCCCTTCACCTGCCACGCGATCTCGTTCGTCGACGCCCCGGTGGCATCCGCCTGCTGCAACGCCGGCGATTTCTCCAAGTTCACCAGCGTCTGCACGTTCGAGCCATGGAACGTCTTGACCGAGTACGTCCCGTTCCCGTACGCGATGCAGTACATCAGCGTCTCGGTGTCGCTCTCCAGGTCGTTCCCGCCGATGAAGATCCCGTACGAGTGCGGGTGGCTCGCCGTCATCTTGTGCTCGAAGAACTTCGCCTTGACGGTGTAGTCGCCCGACGCCGTGTTGGCCGGGTTCCAGTAGAACGCCGCCGGCCCCACCGACATGCGGAACGACTTCCCATCGGCCGAGAACTTCGAGTCGTTCACCGTCTTCCCCTGCGACGCCGCACGACGGTCGACGCGCCCCTTCCAGCCGGCCACCGAGATTCCCCCCTTCACCGAGCGGTCGGCATCCTGGGCCTGGACGGACAGCGGGGCGGACGCCACGAGGACCGCGACAGCAAGCATCGAATAGCGCATGTGTTCTCCGGGTTTTCGGTCAGACGTTCATTGTCGCGGCCCGGGGCCCCGGGCACAAGCGACGCCGGGGCGAACGGTCCCTCCCCGTGACCGGACGAACGCTCCCCACGCCCCAGCCGATCCCACCCTTACACCCCCCTACGCCAGGTGCATCCGCCCCAACAGCTCCACGAACCGCGGATGCCCGTGCAGTGGACGGAACAGGAACGACCCCTTCACCCCGTACATCGCCCCCGACCGGCTCGCGAACGCCGACTCGAGACAATCGATCGCGTCGTCGTACTGGCCCAGCCCCGTGTAGATGTACGCCAGATGGTACGGGGCCACGAACCGCGTCCGCGACTCCTCCAGCAAACGCCCCAGGATCTCCCGGGCCTGGGGCACCTTGCCATGCAACGCATACGCTTCGGCGAGCTGCGCCAGCCACATCGTGCTCCACGGGGCCAGGGCAACACCGCGCTCCAGCGCCGCGAGCCCCTCCTCCACCCTCCCCAGGCCCAGGTACGCCCACCCCAGCGTCGATTGTGCACGCGCGTTCTCGCCGTCGAACTCCACGGTGCGCATCGCGACCTCCAGCGCGTCCTCGTAGCGCCCCGCCCTCAGCAGCGCCGTCGCCATGTCGTTCCGGTGCATCAGCGGATCCAGCTCCTGCGCCCGCTGCAGCATCGTGATGGCCTCGTCGAAACGCTCCAGCGCGGCGCACAGGCGGCCGTACAGGTCGTATGCGTCGGCGTTGCTCGGGCTCAGTTCCAGCGCTCGCTTGAACTCCGACTCGGCGCCGCCCCAGTCGAAGTCGTGCACCATCTTCACGTACGCCATCGTGCAGTGCCCGTCGCCGAGCGCGTCGTCGAGCGCGATAGCGCGCGCCGCCGCCGCCTTCGCCCGCGGATATGCCTCCTCCGGCGTCAGCACGCCCTGCTCCCCCAGGTCGGTCAGCGCCAGCGCGATGCCCGAGTACGCCGGCGCATAGTCCGGATCGCGCTCGATGGCACGCTCGAAATAGTGGAGTGCGCTGCGTAGCCCGTCGGCGGTGAACTTCCCCAGCACCTGACGCCCCTGCAGGAAGAGCTGGTACGCCCGCAGGTCCTTCGTCGGCTGACGCGCGATTCGCAGGTTCTCGTCCGGCGTGAGCTCCGCCCGCAGCGCCTTGGCAATGTGCAGCGCCACCTCCGACTGGATCTCGAAGATGTCGGTCAGGTCGCGGTCATACGTCTCGGCCCAGAGATGCTGGTCGCTGGCGGCGTCGATAAGCTGCGCCACGATCCGCACGCGGCCACCAACCCGCCGCACGCTCCCCTCCAGCAACGCCCCCACCTGCAACCGCTCCGCGATCTCGCGCAGTCCCTGCTCCCGCTGCTTGAACTGCATCACCGACGTGCGCGACACCACCTTGAGCGCCTTGATCTTGGAGAGCTGCGCGATCACGTCCTCGGTGATGCCATCGGCGAAGTACTCGTTCTCCGCGTCGGCACTCATGCTGACGAACGGAAGGACCGCCACCGACCGGGCCTCGGCGCGCTCGGCGGCCGGCAGGCGCAACGCCTCCGAGAACGCCAGCGCCGTGGCGAAGCGGTCGGCCGGTGCCTTGGCAAGGGCGCGCTGCAGCGTTCGCGTCACCGCCGTCGGAACGGCAGGCCGGAACTGCGTCACCGGGGGCGGCGGCTCGATGAGATGCTGATAGACCAGCCGCTCCAGCGTCGGCGCCGTGAAGGGCGGCTGCCCCGCCAGCATCTCGTACAGCGTGCAGGCCAGGCTGTAGAGGTCCGCGCGCCCGTCCACCTCCCGCTCGCCGGCCGCCTGCTCCGGGCTCATGTAGCGCGGGGTCCCGAGCGCCAACCCGGTCTGCGTGAGCGCTCCCTGCTGCGAGTCGCTGGCGACCCGCGCGATCCCGAAGTCGGTCACCACCGCGTGACCGTCGTCCAGCAGGATGTTCTCCGGCTTGATGTCACGGTGAATCACCCCGCGCCGATGCGCGTAGTCCAGCGCCTGGGCCACCTCCGACGTCAGCTGCAGGGCGACGTCGAGGGGGAGCTGCCGTTCCCGGTCGAGCCTGGTGCGGAGCGACTCCCCCTCCACGAACGGCATCACGTAGAACAGCGACTCCCCCACCGCCCCGGAGTCGAAGAGCGGGAGGATGTGGGGATGCCGGAGCCTCGCGATCGTCTCGATCTCGCGCAGGAACCGCTCCGCCCCCAACGCCGCCGTCATCTCGGGGCGCAGGACCTTGATGGCGACCTTGCGGTGGTGCCTGATGTCTTCCGCCAGGAACACCCTGGCCATCCCCCCCGCGCCGATCTCCCGCTCGATCACGTAGCGGTCGGAGAGGGACGCCCGCAGGTGCGCCAACGTGTCGCTCATCGAGCCTCCAGCGAGACCGGAGCAGGGTCACGCCGTTCGGCGGTCGAACGGCTTCCCAACGTAGGGAAGCGAGGGGGGTGCGTCTAGGGACGGCGGCTGCTCCCCTATCGCCCCCCTGCCGGCAGGTGCTCGTTCAGGTACCGCTGCAGCAGCGTGTACACGTGCACCGTCGTCCCCGCCCCCTCGTAGATCCCGTGCGACCGGTTGGGATAGACCATCATGTCGAAACGCTTCCCCAGCTCGATGAGGCGATTGACGAGCCGCTCCGTCCCCTGGTAGTGCACGTTGTCGTCGCCGCTCCCGTGCACGATGAGGAGCTTCCCCTCGAGCCCCTCGGCGTGGTTGATCGCCGAACCCAGCCGGTAACCGGCGACGTTCTCTTGCGGGAGCCCCATGTAGCGCTCCTGGTAGATCGTGTCGTACAGCCGCTGGTCGGGGACCGGCGCCACCGACATCCCCACCTTGAACACGCCGGGCTCGCGGAACATCGCGTTGAGCGTGTTGGTCCCGCCCCCGCTCCACCCCCAGATCGCCACGCGGCTCGTGTCCACGTACGCGTGCGTCGCCGCGAAGGCGCGCAGCGCCCCCGCCTGCTCGGCGGCGGTGGTGGCGCCCACGGCACCGTAGATCCCCTTGCGCCACGCGCGCCCCTTGGGCGATGGCGTCCCACGCGTATCGAACGACATCACCAGGTACCCCTGGTCGGCGATCATCCGGTGGAAGAGCGCGGTGTTCCCTCCCCAACGATCGGCAGCGGTCATCCCGGCCGGCTCGCCGTAGATGTGCACCAAAACGGGATAGCGCTTGGCCGGGTCGAAGTTGCGTGGACGCATCACGTAACCGTCCACCGGGAGCCCCTGCGCCGTGGTCACCGTGAAGAACTCGGTCGCGGGGGCGCCCAGCGCCTCGAGCTTCGCCCGCAGGGCAGCGTTGTCCTCCAAGACGCGCACTACCTCGTGGCTCGGGAGGCGGACGATCTCCGTGCGCGGCGGGGCGTCGTGGCGCGAGACGGTGTGTAGCGCCCACCGCCCGTCCGGGGAGATGTCGTAGCGATGCGTCCCCGGCTGGTCGCCCGGCGTCACCCGCACCGCCTTCCCCCCCTTGAGTGGGACGCGGTACAGGTAGTCGTGGATGGCGTCCCCCGGGGACGCCATCACGTACAGGATCCCCCCCTTCTCGTCCACGCCGGCCAGTGAGACGTCGAAGTCGCCCGGCGTCAGCAGCGTGGTCGCCCCCGACTTGCGGCTGACGGAATGGACGTGGCGCCACCCGTCACGCTCGCTCTCCACCAGGGCGAGCGGCCCCGCCTTCCCCCCGTTCACCCACCGCGTCTCCTGCACCAGGACCCACGCGCTGTCCTGGTCGGTCCACAGCACGCTCCCGCGCCCGGTGGTCGCATTTCCCACCCAGAAGTCGTTGCGGCCCTGCTTGCGGTCGAGGTGCTGCACCAGGACCGACGCCGAGTCGAGCCACTCCGCCCGCCCGATGTAGCTCGCCGCCGTGTCGCCTTCCACCGCGAGCCATGTGACCGCGCCGCCCGTCGGTGCCACCACGCCCAGCGTCACGCGCGAGTTGGTCGTCCCCGCCTTGGGATAGGGGATCGCCGTCGTGAACGGGTAGAGCGAGTCGGTGTCGTTGATGAGCAGGAAGTCGCGCACCGCCGACGCGTCGAAGTGCCAGAGCAGGATCCGCTTGCTGTCCGGGCTCCACTGGAACGCCTGCCGGATCCCCAGCTCCTCCTCGTACACCCAGTCCGACGTCCCGTTGATGCTGGTGCGCGACCCGTCGCGCGTGAGGCGCGTGATGGCCCCCGTCGCCAGCTCCTCGGCGTACATGTCGTGCTCGCGCACGTAGGCCACCCAGCGCCCGTCGGGAGAGAAGGTCGCGAACATCAGCGTCGAGGGCTGCGCCTCTCCCCCGAGCTTCCGCAACGCCCCCGACGTGCGGTCCAGCACCCAGTAGTCACCGCGCGTGTTCAGGCGCCAGACTCGCCTCGTGTTGGTGAAGAGGAGGAGCTTGCTGTTGTCGTCCGACCACGCGAACGCCTCGAAGGCGAGCGGCGCGGTTGCTCCTGGCGGCGTGAGCTGCGCCGCCGTCACCAGCACCGTGCGCGCATCGGTCGCCGTCTCGTGCCGCACGATCTCGCGCCCACGACCGCCGGGCGCCGGCTCCACCGTGAGAAAGGCCCTCCCCCCCTCGATCCACCGCAGCTGTCCCACCCCGCGGGCATTGAACTCGCCGGAGAAGATCCGCGACACCGAGAGGGCGCCCGGTGCCGCGGGGGCCGCTTGCTGCGCACACGGCGCGTCGAGGCAGGGAATGACGACGAGCAGGGCGGCCATCGCCGCCCGGCGCGCAAAAGCAGGGACTCGCATCGCGATCGTTGGCAAAGGGGGAGAACGAAGCGGGCGCGGGAAGAATGCCTCTCCCGCGCCCCACGCGCCATCGGCTTTCCGTGTTCGCCGGACGCTCGCCGGCCCTGGGCGCCCGCTACACTTTGCGGAACGCCAGCACCCCGTTCTGCCCCCCGAAGCCGAACGAGTTCGACAGCGCCGCCTCCACCCGCACCGAGCGCGCCACGTTGGGCACCACGTCGAGCGGGATCTCCTCGTCCGGCACCTCGAAGTTGATGGTCGGCGGGATGACGCCGTGCTTCACCGTCAGCGCCGTCGCCGCCGCCTCGATCGCCCCCGCCGCGCCTAACGTGTGCCCGATCATCGACTTGTTCGAGCTCACCAGCGGCGGCGCGTCGCCGAACACCTTGAGGATCGCCTTCGTCTCGCTCCGGTCGTTGGCCGGCGTCGACGTCCCGTGCGCATTGATGTACTGCACGTCGCTCGCGCTCATCCCCGCGTCGCGCAGCGCCAGCTCCATTGCTTTCGCCGTCCACGCCGCCTCCGGATCGGGCTGCGCCAGTCCGAAGCCGTCGGCCGTGGCCCCGAACCCCGCGACCTCGGCGATCGGCTCGGCGCCGCGGGCCCGGGCGTGCTCCAGCGTCTCGAGCACCAGCACCCCCGCTCCCTCCCCCATCACGAAGCCGTCGCGCGTCTTGTCGAAGGGGCGGCTCGCCCTGGCCGGCGCATCGTTCCGCTTCGACAGCGCCCCCATCGCCACGTAGCCGTTCAGCACGAACGGCGTGATCGTCGACTCCACCCCGCCGGCCAGCATCACGTCGGCCTGTCCCGCGCGCAGCAGCAGCAACGCCATGCCGATGGAGTGCGCACCGGTGGCGCACGCCGAGAGCGCGGCGAAGTTGGGACCGTGGATGCCTAACGCGATGGCCACGTTCCCGGCCGGCATGTTGGGAATCACCTTCGGCACGCAGAACGGCGAGATCGCCTTGGCCCCCCGGTCGAGGAACTCGACGTGGTTCTCCTCCAGCGTGTTGAAGTCCCCCGCCGCCGCCCCCACGCAGCACCCCACGCGCGCCGTGTCCATGCCGGCGAGGTCGAGCCCGGCATCCTGCACCGCCTGCATCGCCGCCGCCACCGCCATCTGCGAGTTGCGCCCCATCCGCCCCGCCAGCTTGCGGTGCATGTACGCCATCGGGTCGAAGTCGCGGCACTCGGCGGCGATCTGCGTCGCATACGGCGACGCGTCGAAGGCGGAAATCGGCCCCCCCCCCGACACGCCGGCGGTGAGCGCGCTCCAGAACGCCTCCCGCCCCGACCCGATGGGGGTCACCACGCCTATCCCCGTCACCACGATTCTCGGCTTCATGCTCATGAACGTTCCTGCGTCACGACTCTGGTTTCTCGCGAAATATCATCGACGCCTTGAGCAGGTCGCGCAGCCCGCGCAACCCGTCCTTCCCGCGCTCCTCCTCGCCCCCCTCCCCTCCCCCCTCCTCCGTCACCGCGCGCCATCCCTCCCCCCACGCCTCCCGCATCGCCGCCGTGCTCTCGAAGCGCTCGGCCGGGTCGAAGGCCAGCCCCCGCGTGATCCACGCGCGGATCGGCCCCGGCAGCCGCGACGCCCACGAGGTGCCCCAGTCGATCCCCTGCTCCTGCCGCCACAGCTGCAACTCGGGATCGTGCGCCACGAACGGGAGGTGCCCCGTGAGGGCGAAGAACGTCACCGCGGCCATCGCGTAGCGATCCACCCCCTCGTCCTGCGGCACCCCCCGCAGCTGCTCGGGCGCCGCGAACGCCAGCGTCCCCGCCGCCCCGCTCTCCCCGGGCGCCGCCGCGATCCCGAAGTCGCCCACGCACCAGTCCCCGTTGCGGTCCAGCAGGATGTTCTCCGGCTTGAGGTCGCGGTGCACCACCCCCGCGGCGTGCGCCGAAGCCACCGCGTCCATCAGCGCGTCCATCTGCGGTCCAACTTCGGAAAGCGGGAGCGCCCCCTGCGCCGCCACCCGGTCCGCCAGCGACCCGCCCGGCGTCAGCGGCATCGTGAAGTACGCCACCCCCTGCCGCTCGGCGAACTCCAGCACCGGGATGATCCGCGGGTGCGCCAGCGAGGCCACCAGTCGCGCCTCGCGGCGCAGCCGCGCGATCGCCGCCTGGTCCTGCGCGATCCCCGTGTTCAGCGCCTTGAGCGCCACCTCGCGATCGAGCGCCAGGTCGCGGGCGCGCCACACCGCCCCGTACGCGCCTCGCCCCAGCTGCTCGATCAGGTCGTAGTCCAGCCCCGTCGCCGCGCGCAGCCGCGCCTCCTGCCACGCCGCCGCCGTCTCGCGATCGCCGTCGGGCACCGCGGCCACCGGGCCCACCCCCAGCCCTGCCAGCGACGACTCCCCGCCGATGGCGCGATCGAGCGTCTCCAGCAGCGCCGCCATCGAGGGGAAGCGTGCCGCCGGGTCGGTCGAGAGCGCGCGCCGCAGCACCTCCCGCACGCTGCGCGGCACGTCGCCCCGCGCGTCGAGCGCGGCGAGCACGTCCTCGCCATCGCGCTCCCAGGTTGCCCCCGCCAGGCTCGCGCTGATCACCGCCCCCAGCTGGAACTGGTCCGTCGCCTGCGTGGGGCGCCACCAGTCACCACCCTGCGCGATCGCCTGGCGCCACTCCGGCGCTACCACCGTCCACTGCAGCGACGGGACCTTCCCCGGCGGCAATGCAGCTGGCGGAAGCGCCCACTGCCACCCCAGCAGGTAGTGCTCCCCCGCGCGCGTCATCCACGGCGCCTCGCAGTTGATCGCCCCATGCGTCTCGTCGCGCTCGTGCAGCATCGCCAGGCACGACCCGACGATCCGCAGTCGCGTCATCGCCTGCCCGATCGTGTCGGGCCCCTGCGTCCGCAGCTGCATCGACAGCGGGATCCCGTCGATCCAGTGCCGCACGTACCCCGGCCCCCGCGGCGCCTCGTCGTCGCGCGGCCAGTACACGTACGTCGTCGGGATCGACCGGTGACGCCGGTTCCCCAGCGCCCGCGCCTCGGCCGTGAGCCACTCCCGGTGCGCCGGGTCGGGGGCCGTCACCAGCGAGAGCGTGCGCCCCAGCGGGTCGATCACCTGCTGCGTGTGCCGGTGATACCCGATCCACACCCCGTCCGTCCCCCACGACCACTGACGCGGGAGGCGCCAATCGCGCAGGTGCGCCGGGCGCTCGGTGGTGATGCGGTAGGGGGAGATCCCGGCCGGCTCAGCCGCCCAGTCCGCGTTGGCGGCGTGTGGCGGGCGTTGGATGGGATCGGGAGTCATCGAAGCCATTCGGCGGACGTCACATCGGGGGCGAAGGAAGACAGTAGCATGATACCCTCTCGAACGCCGTTTGAGGTGGGTGTGGGCGGGGGGTGAACCGTCCCGGGCGCGTGTCGCGGCACGCCCGTACCGCGAAATTCGCGCGCTCTTGACGCTCCGCCCACTCGCCCACACTTTGGAGCCATGAATAGACCGGTCGGTCTAGGAACTCCCGCCCCCATGCACGAGACCAAGCAGCGGCTCATTCTGGCCGGCCTGCAGCTCATGCTCGAGCGTGGCTATCACGCCGTCGGCGTGCAGGACATCCTCGCCGCCACTCGCGTCCCCAAGGGGTCGTTCTATCACCACTTCGCGTCCAAGGAAGATTTCGCCCTGCAGGCCATCGACGCCTACCAGGGCAACGTGCGCGCCATGCTCGACGCCGCGCTCGGCACCCCCGGCCGCGCCCCGCTCGATCGGGTGCGCGCCTTCTTCGACGGGGTCCGCGCCGCCTACGCCAACGAGGGCTATCTCGGCTGCTTTCTCGGCGCCCTTGGCCAGGAACTGTCCGGGGCGAGCGAGGTCTTTCGCCGCAAGATCGACGCGTGCCTCGCCCAAGTCGCCTCCGCCCTCGCCCACTCCCTCGAGGACGCCCGTCTGCGCGGCGATCTCCCTCCCGCGACCGACACTGCGGCATTGGCCGACGTGCTCGTGAACGCCTGGGAGGGGGCCGCACTTCGGTCGCGTCTGCTACGCACTGCGCGCCCCCTCGACGCCGTGCTGGACTTCTACTTCTCTGCCGTGACCGCCCCCTGATTTTTTTTGCGCCGAAACTAGACCGATCGGTCTAGTCAGCACGCGGCGCGTACGCTCCCCGAGCCGCCTCGGTGTGGACCAGCGAGGGTCCCCCACCGCCATGCGACCCGTGGTCATCCCCCTTCGACGCGGAGGTACCGATGCGCACCGTTCTGCTCACCACCAGCGCGCTCCTGGTCAGCCTGTCGGGCGTGGCGGCAGCCCAGGCAACCCACGGCACGGCGCAGCGGGGAGAGAGTCGCGGCGCCACCGACCAGCTCCTGGTCGCCAGCGCACTCAGCGCCGCCCCGCCCTCCATCGCCGCCGGCGCCACCGTCATGGGGCACGATGGCCGCGTCCTGCGGAAGGGGACCAGCGACTGGGTGTGCATGCCCGACATGCCCCAGGTGCCTAACGACACGCCCATGTGCCTCGACGCGCCGTGGCGAGCGTTCATCGACGCGTGGATGAACAAGCGCACCCCCACCGTGACGCAGCTCGGCTTCGGCTACATGCTCCAGGAGGACATGCCGGTGAGCAACACCGATCCCTTCGCCACCGCGCCCACGCCCACCAACCAGTGGATCCCGCGGGGCGATCCGCACGTGATGGTGCTCGTTCCGGACCAGCGGCTCCTCGAGACGCTGCCGACGGATCCCCGGAGCGGGGGACCGTTCGTGATGTGGAAGGGGACGCCGTACGCGCACGTCATGGTGCCCGTGGTCGCACGGTCGAAATAGCGGCCGGCAAGCGACGGGCCGCCAGCCTGGCGCTGGCGGCCCGCGTCCGGCGATTCGCGCGATGCTCCCCCCCTCCCCTCAGTCCCCGCTCACCTCCGCCGGCGCGTCGTGCGGCAGCCGGTCGCGTGTCGAGATCAGGTACTCGATCGCATCGGCCAGGTGCTCGTCCATGATGTGATGCGCCCCGCGCTCCACTCGCAGGCGGTGCGCCTTGATCATCACGTCCGCGGCGCGGAACCCCTCCTGGATCTCGAACTTGTAGCACGCCAGCTCCACCAGGAGGCCGTTCGGGTCGCGCAGGTAGATCGAGTTCATGAAGCCGCGGTCGCGCTCGTAGAACTCGATTCCGCGATCGCGCAGCCGCTGCGGGGCCTGGGTGAACGTCGCGTGCGACACGTTGAAGGCCAGGTGATCCACGCTCCCCACCTCGCGCGGGGCGTGTCGCCCGGCGTCCTGGCGCGACTCGTTCGTGAAGACCGTCAGCAGCCGCCCGTCGCCCGGATCGAAGTAGATGTGGCTCTCCGCGGGGTTCCCCAGGTTCGGCTGCTCGAAGATGAAGGGCATCCCCAGCACCCCTTCCCAGAAGTCGATCGCGCTCTGCCGCGTCGACCCCACGATGGTGATGTGATGCACCCCCTGCACCTGGATCTTCTTCATGGCTCCCCTCGCGGTTCGAGACGCCCTGCCACCCGCCAAGTTGTCCGGCCCCGGAAGACGAGGCAACCACGAGCCGGTGATCGCCTCTCCGCCCCCGATTAGCTTTTCACCTCGAGAGCCACCTCGTCGGGCTCGACCGTCGACACGACCCACGCCCCCTTCGCGATGACCCAACCGACCGCCCCCGCGCCCGGCGACGCCGCACCTTCCGCTCCCCTCGTCCCCTTCGTCGACCGTCACGCCGGCTGCGGCGGCGTCTTCACCGCCACCACCATCACGAAGACCGAGTCCATGGTCGGCCTCTCCGCCACCGTCGAGCGGCGCGTGCTGCGCTGTTCCAAGTGCGAGCTCGAGCGGCGCAGCCCCGACCAGGTGGAGGGCGACTACCTCGCCACCATGGCCGCCATCCGCGAGAAGCACGCCCTCCTCACCCACCAGGAGATCCGCCGCATCCGCGAATCGCTCGGCGTCACCCCCGACGAGTTCGACGCCCTCCTCGGGCTCCCCACCGGGATCTCCAAGGGGTGGGAGACCCAGCGCCACCTGCAGAACGCCATGGCCGACGCCCGGGTGCGGGCGCTCCAGGACGTCGAGTACGCCAAGGGGGTCGCCGTGGGGGCGCGGGTGACCTTGCGGCTGACGGAAGAGGAGCGGGCGGCCTTCCGGCCGCCGTCGTTCCTGAAGAAGAAGGGGGCGGCAGCGGAGAGCGCCGAGGCGCAGGAACACCTGCCGGCCGACGCGCCCGCAGCCGCAGAAGCAGTACGGGAACCGGGCATCGCTCGCCTCCCCCCCGGCGACATGCCTCCCGCGCAGTCACAACCGAGCGGTACCTGAGCCCCGACTGAGACCTTTCGGTGGAGCGCCACACGCCGCGCTCCACCGGGGGTCACCCCACCGCACCTCGAACGTCAGCGTCGCCCACTTCGACGCGTAGTTCACCGGGGCGCTGGCGAGTTTCGGCATGTTTCGGAGCGCTCCCCCGTGCCGCTGCACCAGCGACCGCCACCCGCCGTCTGTCGCGCACCGCCCGGGCCAGCGACTCCAGCACCGGCACCGTATCGTTGAAGCCGATGCACGCATCGGTGATCGACACTCCGCGCCTGAGCGGCGCCCCGGGAACCAGGTCCTGGCGCCCTTCCTCCAGGTGGCTCTCGATCATGAGCCCCGTGACGTGCGCGTCGCCGGCTGCAATTCGTTCGCCCACGGCTTGGGCCACCTCCACCTGCCGGCGGAACTGCTTCTCGCTGTTGCCGTGCGACACGTCGATCATCACCTGCTCGCGCAGCCCCGCCGCGCGCAGCGTGGCGCAGCAGGCGGCCACGCTCTCGGCGTCGTAGTTCGGCCGCCTGCCGCCGCGCAGGATCACGTGGCAGTCGGCGTTCCCCGTCGTCTCGAAGATCGCGGCAACACCGAGTTTGGTCATCCCCATGAAGGCGTGCGGCGAGCGCGCCGCCATGATCGCGTCGGCCGCGACCTTCACGCTCCCATCCGTCCCGTTCTTGAACCCCACCGGGCAGCTCAACCCCGAGGCGAGCTGCCGGTGGCTCTGGCTCTCCGTCGTGCGCGCCCCGATCGCCCCCCAGGAGACGAGATCGGAGATGTACTGCGGGCTCAGCAGGTCCAGGAACTCCGTCCCCGTCGGCAGCCCCAACGAGGCCAGCTCCACCAGCAGGCGGCGCGCCCGCTCCAGCCCATCGTTGATGGCGAACGTCCCATCCAGGTGCGGGTCGTTGATGTACCCCTTCCATCCCACCGTGGTGCGCGGCTTCTCGAAGTAGGCGCGCATCACGATCAGCAGCTCGTCACCCAGCGTGTCGGCCACGCCCTTGAGGCGCTGGCCATATTCCAGCGCCTGCTCGTGATCGTGGATCGAGCACGGCCCCACCACGATGAGCAGCCGGTCGTCGCGCCCGTGCAAGATGTCGGCGATCGCGCCCCGCGTGCGCCCCACCAGCGCCAGCGACTCGTCCGGCACCGTCACCCGTTCCTGCAGCAGCGCCGGGACCACCAGCGGGCGGACCGCATCGATCCGGACGTCGTCAGTGAGCGAGTTGGCCTGTGCCGTGGCGCGCAGCATCGCGTCGCGGTCCGGGCGGTCGTGCGGGGGGTGGTTCGTGGGAGACATGGCAGATCGGCTGATGCTTGGGATGTCGTGCGGAACATCGTCAACCGCGCCCTCGAATTGCACCGTCGACTCGCCTTCGAGTGCCCCCGTGGGGAACTCCCCCCCTTCAATCGACTTCGTCTCGCTAGAATGCCGCTGGATTGGAGCGCGGCCCCCCGCCGTGGTCCGACGCGCTCCCCGTGCCGCCCCTCCACCGCTCCCCCACGTCATGACCGCTCCGCTCGAACTCGGCCTCGAGACCTTCGGCGACGTCACCCGCGATAGCGCCGGGCAGCTCCTCTCGCACCCCCAGGTCATCCGCGACGTCATCGACGAGGCCGTCCTCGCCGACCAGGTCGGCGTCGACTTCTTCGGCATCGGCGAGCACCATCGCGCCGACTTCGCCGTCTCCTCCCCCGAGATGGTCCTCGCGACAATCGCCGGCCGCACCACCCGCATCCGGCTCGGCTCGGCGGTCACCGTGCTCAGCTCGGATGATCCGGTGCGCGTCTTCCAGCGATTCTCCACCCTCGACGCCGCGTCGAATGGACGGGCCGAGATCATCCTCGGGCGCGGATCGTTCACCGAATCGTTTCCGTTGTTCGGCTTTCCGCTCGACCAGTACAACACCCTGTTCGAGGAGCGGCTGGATCTCTTTGCCGCCATTCTCGAGTCCGACCGCACCGGCACGCCGCTCAGCTGGCGCGGCACCACCCGCGCTCCGCTCAGCAACCAGCGCGTCTATCCGTCCACGACCAACGGCACCATCAAGACCTGGATCGGCGTCGGCGGGAGCCCCGAGTCGGTCGTGCGCGCCGCCAGGTACAAGCTGCCGCTGATCCTGGCCATCATCGGTGGCTCGCCGCTGCGCTTCGCGCCGTACGTCGACCTGTATCATCGCGCCCTGGGGGAGTTCGGCGTCGAGTCGCTCCCCATCGGCGTGCACTCGCACGGGCATGTCGCCGAGAGCGATGCGCAGGCGAAGGCCGAGCTCTGGCAGCCGTGGCGCGAGATGCGCGACCGCATCGGGGCCGAGCGCGGGTGGCCTCCCACCAGCCGCGCCGACTTCGAGCGCGAGGCCGAGGAGGGGTCGCTCTACGTCGGTGCGCCCGACACCGTGGCCCGGCGGATTGCGGCGACGGTGCAGGCGCTGGGGTTGGCGCGGTTCGACATCAAGTACAGCGCGGGGACGCTGGCGCACGAGGTGCTCATGCGGAGCATTGGGTTGTTTGGGGGGGAGGTGATGCCGAGGGTGCGGGCGATCCTCGAGGCGTCACACGAGACGGCTCCGGCGGCACGGCCGGCGTAAGGGGCGTTCTCGCGGCGGTCGAGTCGAGCATTACTCACGCGTGAGTGTACTCATGTATGAGTAGAGGACTTGATCGTCTTCACCCTGCCCCGCGCTCGCGGCGCCAGGCGATGAAGTCGTCGTACGACGGGAACGAGCGCGGCGGCACCGGCGCGCCCGGCTCGCCATCGACCGTCACGATTCCCTCACTCTCCAGCACGCGCGCCTCTGGCGACAGGGCGACGTCGCGGCGCAACTGCTCCAGTCGCGATCGCCCCAGGCGCTTCGAAGCATCGTCGTCCGCCGACGGCGCCCCGCGCTGGGCCGCGGCATACTGCCGAATCGCCTCGGCCACGATCCAGCTGCGCGATCGATCGTGCCGCGCCGCGAGTTCGTCGGCGGCGCGAAGCGTCTCGGGCGGGAGGGTGATCGAGATTCGGGCGAAGCGAAGGTTACCGGGCATATTCAATCATACTGAGTATTACCAAGTACTACGATTGTCTCCTCAGCGCCTGCTTGCGGGTGTGGGAATGGACAAGTACAATGTGTGTTAATGGATAAATAGACACTGTGTAAAAGGACAAACAAATAGTGAGTGAACGGACAAACAGGGTCCGTCACCAGCGCCACCTCCCCTCGACCAGTTGAACGGATGCCCCCCTACACGCCCAGAGTCGTCGAGACGGAAATCGACGAGCTGATGAGTGGTCTTGCCGCGGTGGCGCTGGAGGGGCCGAAGGGAGTCGGAAAGACGGCGACCGCCGAACGCCGGGCGACGACGATCTACCGGATGGACGACGACGCGCAGCGCCAATTGGTGAGCGCGAGTCCCAAGGTCGCGCTGCAAGCAGCGCCACCCGTATTGATCGACGAATGGCAGCGCCTCCCGCAGGTGTGGGACGCCGTGCGGCGATCCGTCGATGAGGGAGCGAGTCCCGGACGCTATCTCCTCACCGGATCGGCATTGCCGGCCGATGACGAGGTGGGCGCCCGCCCGCATTCCGGCGCCGGCCGCATCGTATCCGTACGAATGCGGCCGATGTCCCTCGCGGAACGCGGACTCGGCCCGACGACCGTCAGCCTGAAGGAGTTGCTGGGCGGTGGCCGTCCCGATGTCTCAGGCACGAGCCCGGTCGATCTGGCCCAGTATGCAGCCGAGGTCGTGGCGTCGGGTCTTCCCGGAATCCGGAGCCTGCAGGGGCGCGCGCGACGTGCGCAGCTCGACGGCTACCTGGAGCGCGTGGTGAACCGCGACGTTCTGGAGGCGGGACACCCGGTTCGGAAGTCCCACGCCCTCCGGCGTTGGATGACCGCATACGCCGCCGCGAGTGCGACGACCACGACCCTGGCGAAGATCCGCG
This sequence comes from Gemmatimonadetes bacterium SCN 70-22, assembly GCA_001724275.1. Classification (NCBI taxonomy): domain Bacteria; kingdom Pseudomonadati; phylum Gemmatimonadota; species Gemmatimonadetes bacterium SCN 70-22. Next base: position 13,157 of record MEDZ01000077.1, on the reverse strand, counting down.
ATGCGGCGACCAGCGGCGATGGCCAGACGGCGACCAAGCCGACCATCCAGACATATCGAGAGGTCCTGGAGCGGCTCTACCTGCTCGACCCGGTGCCGGGCTGGACCCCGTCTCGCAGTCACCTCGCGCGGCTCGTCCAGGCCCCGCGGCACCACCTCGCCGACCCCGCGCTCGCCGCCCGACTCCTCGGCGCGGACGAGGGGGCGCTGCTCGCCGGCGAGACCTCTCCGCTATTCCGCGCGGAAAATGGAACGGCGAGCGAGACGACGGCGCCGCGTGACGGAACACTCTTCGGTCAGCTCTTCGAGTCCCTCGTGACGTTGTCGGTGCGCGTCTACGCCCAGGCGGCCGAGGCGCGAGTGCGCCACCTGCGGATGCAAGACGGGAGGCACGAGGTCGATCTCATCGTCGAACGCGCCGACCATCGCGTCGTCGCGATCGAGGTCAAGCTCAGCGCGTCGGTCGAGGATCGCGACGTGCGGCACCTGCTCTGGCTCAGGGAGCAACTTGGCAAGGACTTGCTGGACGCCGTCATCGTGACGACCGGCGAGCATGCGTACCGTCGAGCGGACGGCATTGCGGTGGTGCCGGCGGCGTTGCTCGGGGTGTGAGCGCGGGCGAGATGATGGCGAGTGCCGCCGAAGTCGTTGGCGGCACCCCCTCCCCTACTCCGCCCGTATCGCCCTCACCGGACTGATCCGCGTCACCCTGCGCGCCGGAATCCACGCCGCCGCCAGCGCCACCCCCAGCAGCACCAGCGGGGCCACCACGAACGCCAGCGGGTCCATCGCATTCACCCCGTACAGCACCCCGCTCAGGACCCTGGCCGCCGCCGCCGACAGCGCCAACCCCAGCGCGGCGCCGATCGCCATCAGCTGCAATCCGCCCCGCATCATCAGCCGCACCACCCGCCCCGCATCGGCCCCCATCGCCATGCGGATCCCCACTTCGCGCTCGCGCGTCGACACGGCATAGCTCACCACCCCGAACAGCCCGATCGAGGCCAGCACGAGGGCCAGGATGCCGAAGGCGGAGATCACCCACGCCCCCAGCCGGTGCGGAAGGAGCGAGGCCGCCAGGTGCCGCTCCATCGTCTTCGCCTCCACCACCACCACGTCGGGATCGAGGCGTCGCGCCGCCGCCATCACCGCGCCGATCAGCGCGTCGGCCCCGCCCTGCGTGCGCGCCACCAGCGTCATCCCCCCGGTGGGCGCCTGCGCGTACGGCTGGTACAGGAAGGGGACCGGATCCTCCCCCAGCGCCCGGATCTTCGAGTCGCCGGCCACGCCGATCACCGTCACCTCCGTCTCCCGCACGCGCATCGTCCGCCCGATCGCGCTCTGCCCGGGCCAGAACTTGCGCGCGAACGCTTCGCTCACGATCGCCACCGGGTTCCCGCCGGGGACGTCGGTCGCATCGAACGGACGTCCGTCGACGATGCGCACCGCCGCCGCGTCGAAGAACCCTTCGCTCACCCGGGCCCGGTCGACGCCGTGCGCCTCGCGCCCGGGCGGGCGGATCCACCTCCGGCTCCTGCAGCGACAGCACATCCGCCGGCGCCGACCCGAAGCCGGGATTGATGTCGAGCCGAGCCTGTAAGCTGCGGAGGAAGAGCGCCGACCCCACCAGGAGCACCAGCGACACCGCCACCTGCACCAGCCCCTAGGCCATCGTCGCCCCCGGCTTGAGCCGCGCCTGCACGAAGACCGACTGGTTGCGGCGCTCCTCCAGCTCGTTGACGCTCGACGGCTGCAAGTCGGCGGTCATCATCCGCGGGGCGTAGAAGGCCGGCGAGATCACCCGTAGCCCCCCGCGATACGCGGGCGACGCGATTCCCACCACGGTGTAGGGGCGCGCGTTGAGCCGGATCTCCTGACCCACCACCCGCGGGTCGCCCGCATACCGCCGCTGCCAGTATTCGTGCGAGAGCACCACCACCGGATGCGCCCCCGGCGCCACGTCGTCGGAGGGGAGGAGCGTGCGGCCGCGCTGCGCCCTGATCCCTAACAGCGAGAAGTAGTTCCCCGACACCAGTTCGCCGACCAGCGATTCCGGGCTCCCCCCGACGTCGGTCTGGGCCAGTGCGAGGCGAAAGCCCGCCACGTCGGCAAAGACGTGGGTCGTCTCATCCTGCAGGTCGCGCAGGTCGGGAAACGAGAGCGGCCCGTGCGTGAAGCCCGGGAGCGTCTTGTAGAGATCGACGAGTTCGCCCGGCCGGTCGAGCGGCGCCTTGCGCATCATGACGGCGTTGACCAGCGAGAAGATCGCGGTGTTCGCCCCGATCCCGATCCCGACCGACAAAATGGCGATGAGCGTGAAGCCCGGGCGCTTGAGGAGGCGTCGCGTCGCGACCCGCAGGTCCTGCAGCAGGCGTTCCATGGGGGGGAATACGAGCGGATACGGGCGGGGGTTTCTGGCGGACGAGGGTCGACCTCGGCGGCCTTCCGCTCGTGACACGCTGGGGGCGCGGTCATGGTGACGACGGGCGAGCAGGCGTATCGACTCGGCACCCGGTGACCTCGAGTCCTTCCTCGCCGCCGGCTTCACTCGCGCGCAGGTGCTCGAGGTGATCGTCGGCGTCGGCTTGAAGACCCTATCCAACTACACCAACCGTCTCGCTCACACCCCGCTCGACCGCGCCTTCGCGTCGGCGGCGTGGACGCAGACGGCCTGACCACAACTATATAGGAGCAGATCATGCCACTCGTACTGATCACCGGCATCGGCGGGTATCTCTCGCTTGCCCAGAAGCAGGAGCTCATTCGCCGCGTCACCGATGCCGTCCTTGCCGTGGAGGGCGAGGGGCTGCGGAACGTTACGTGGGTGACCATCCAGGACGTTTTGCCGGGCGCGTGGGGAGTCGGAGGGATGCCCGTGACGAATGAGGATCTGCGCGACCTGGCGCGCGGGGGGAACGACGGCAGCGCGGAGGCGGCGACGGCCGCCTAACGGCGCCCCGTGCGCACCACTGCGACCGCTCTCGCGCGGCGAGCCCGATCCCTGTGCGTCGAGTTCGCCGCGCGAGGCGCGTGATGCGAGGTCAGGCGCCGACCGCGACTGCCGTTGATCCATCGAGAGGGCCATGAAGGAGGAGCCGCCCGTATAGCGCCGCCACCGCTAGCAGCAACAGCGCGAACGCCCGAACCGCGAGCGGCGCGTCGTTCGCCGTCAAGAGTCCGAGGCCGCTGACCAGGTACGGCACGAGGTTGAGCATCACGGCCGGCCGTGAATGCCGCCGATGGCGGTGGTGCGGGTCGACCAGTTGAACAGCGCGATGCCCAGCCAGGCCGCAGCGATCAGCTGTCCCAGCCATGCGAGGGCGGGCGGGAAGGCGGGAACTAGGCGCGGCAGCAGGGAGGCGGAGGCGAAGAGCAGCGACAGGCCGCCGGCGGCCAGGAGGTCGGCGCTGGCGCGGGCGACGAGGGAAGAGTTCATGAGAAGAGGGATTGCGGGGGCGAGTGGGCGCGACCGCGATGCATCCAAGTCAGTCTGTTCGCCCGGCGGGAGTTCCCTTGGTGGTGGGCTCGCAGCAGCGACGAACGATCCGGTGTCGATCTGGGCGCAGCAGGTGACGCGCCTCTTCCACAATTGCATCGGGCACCTGCTCGAGCCCATCGCCGAGCAGGCGGGGGCCTTGGCGGGGGTCCCCGATGTTAGCGCGTTAAGCTCGCTCCGCCTTAGGAAGCCCGGCCCGCTGGCCCTTGGCCCGCACGTAGAAGTGGTTCCACTTGGGGGCGCAGCTCAGGGGGACCCTCAGTGACCACTGCTCGAAGGACGCGACAGTGTGCCGCAGGTGCGTGAGGCCGCTTCGAACTAGCGTAACACTAGGCTCGCAATGGGATCTTACGGGCGCCGAGGAGCGCACTGAGTACAACCGTCAGCGTCACAGCTGCTGCGTACGCACCCTTGCGCGTGAGGTGATCAGGAGGCGTCGAGACCGAGAGAAATGAGAACCAAGCGCCGGCGGCAAGAAGCACCACACTCGCGACCAGCACCGAAATTTCCTTACGTACGCGAAACCGTAAACTAACTCCAGCGCCTCCGCACCAGTCGGAATGCGGAGCAGGCTGCATCGGTGCCTCGAAGTTGACTCCGGCTTGACGCTCCGACACTTCCTCCGTCCGAGACACGCGCAACTGCACTGCTTGGATGCCGTGCGGTCGGAGAGGCACCTTTGACCCGCCAACCAGGCGTATGTGAGCCTGTGCATCTGGCGTCACCGTGACGACTGAAGAAACAAATGAGCTCGCTGCCGTGACATTGCCCGGGGCTCCGTCGAGCGGCTCCTCGACGGTGGACGGCGTAGTCGTGGCTATCTCCACAGCAATCGTGGATCCCTCAGTTACCACGTATTCTGCCTCATCCATGGCATCGCCGCCGAGCCGTAGCACCCTTGGCTCAACACGATTCTTGATCGGAGTCGACTTCCATCCCGAGGTATAGACATTTCGGACACGAAAGAACACATCGCCTGCGAACTGCATGGGCGAGGTTCCTAGCGCATCCACAACCTTCTGCCAGCGATCATCAAGTGCGCTAGGCGAGCACACCTCCCCGTGAAGCCTCTGCCAGAGATCCCGGTCCTTCGCAACAGTCACCCACGATAGCGGAGGAGTCTGGTCACTCGAAATGAGTTCGCTGATGAGCGGGGACGCGACCTTGCTACTGTCAGTTACTGGGTATTGACTAAGCTCAAGGTCTAGCCACACTTCGCGCGAGCTCTCTACAATCGCGTGTACGGTCGCCAAGCGCGTCACAGCAAACAGCGCTTTCTCGTTGGCCCACTCGGCGCTGGACGGCGCTTTCTCGTATCGCTGGTAGCTCGGCAACTGCCAATACACCAGAATCGCAGGAATTCTTCCGACCGCCGGAATCTCGCGACTTTGCTCAACCAGACGAAGGGCCGCAGCAGATAGGTAGTCGCGGCGATAGTTGTACCGACACATCGCTCCAACTGGCAGAGCGAGCAAGTCGTGAACGTCTTTGTAGTACGCGGGGCGATTCGAAGTAGCGGCCGTGTCGAAGATCACCCAAGTCTTGGGTCGGTCTGTGGTCGCGTCATTAGTATTACCGGTCACCGGATGTATCCTCCTAGGCGAGCACGCTCAGACACCAGTGCCGACGAACCGACGTGGCGGCGGATAAGAAACTGAAGATCATGACGCGCAGAAAGTCGTTTGAAGGCCAGAAGTCGCCAGCTCTCTACGATATCCTCCTCCGACATGCCATACTCTGCGGCGACATAGTTACCTGAGTCGTCTGTCCCCGTGCCCTGGCGGCGCGGAACGTGAGCCAGGTAGACTGCCTTCGATGCACCGCGACGGAGTACGGTATCACCCGGGATGCCACACGAACGCAGCGCATAGCGCAATGCAGCGAGGATGTTGGACTGCGCGCTAGAGTGTCTGGTCCCACGGCAGAGACTCCGAGCTATTGAGAAGGTCCTGCTTGAAAGTGACGCGGTGCTAAAGCCCGTGGTCTCGCCAACGTGGCGATACAATCCACCGGCCACCAGAGGAATGCGATTGAACACGGGGCAGTGAACGCCCGTTGCGCAGAGCGCAACTAAGGTGCGAAGGGGCGCTTTATATCGGCGACGAAAATCGTCGTTGAGGGAGCGCGAGGCTGCTAGCGCCGCCACCAGCTTACCTCCGAGCATCCATGAGTACGGCTGCACAGACATACAGGTCGAGACATCCATGCAGCGGGCGAGGCCAGCGTGCTTCTCCTCTGGGTTGTGATCCCAGCCCAGCGCCCTGTCTCGAGCGCCCAAGCTATACAAGCTGCTCGCAAGTCCCAGGCCTCCGATTAGCCATGTCCTGGTTCAGCGAGAATGTGACAGGTGGGGTAGGGCTTCAGTGTACCACGGCGAGCAGGTCGGACGGCTCGGTTGAGGGGACGGATGCAGCGGCCCGGCGTCGTGCCCGCGCCGCTTCGAGCTTCTGATCGCGGGCCGCCCAGATGGCGTCGGCGCGGCCCACCAGCGCATCGGCGGGCGTGATGTAGCCAAGTGCGCTGTGCAGGCGGTGGTGATTGTAGTGGTCGACGAAGCGGGTCACCAGTCGGCGGGCCTCCTCGAGCGAGGCGGGCGCCTGTGGGCGGATGGACTCGGTCTTGAGGGTCTGGTGCCAGCGTTCGAGCTTGCCGTTTGACTGCGGATAGTACGGCGACGTGCGGACGTGGGTCATGCCCGCCAGGCGCACGAACTCCTTGAAATCCCGCGCGATGAACTGTGGCCCGTTGTCGGAGATGATCCGGGGCCGCGCGTCGGGATACTGTTCGCGCGCCCGTTGCAGGACCGTCTCGACGTCGGCGGTGGTCATGCGCTCGCGCAGCTCCCAGTGCACGAGGAAGCGCGTCGCCCCGTCGAGGAGCGAACAGAGGTAGTAGAACGTCCCGGCCAGGTTCACGTAGCTGATGTCGATGTGCCAGTGCTCGTGCGGGGCGACAGGCTGCGTGAAGCCCGTCCCTTTGCGCGAGGGCCTCCGGTTCCAGCGGTCGAGCACCCCGGCCGCCCGGAGCACGCGATACACCGTGGCCGGACTCACCGCCACGACGTTCGCGTCCAGCATCATGTACGTCATGCGGCGGTAGCCCTCCGGCGCGTGCGTGTCGTGATAGGTCAGGATCGCGTCGCGTTCCGCTGGTTGCAGCCAGTGGTCGCGCGGCACCGGGCCGTTGGGGGTGTTGGCGCGGCCGTAGCGCGCCGCCCAGCGGTAGAACTGCGCCGGGGCGACGCCCAGGCGCGCCAGCACCCAGCGCACCGACTGGTCGGTCCGGGCGCTGAACGTCCGCACGAAATCGACGACCGCGTCGCGGAGATCGGGGGGCACCCATCGGTCGGTCAGGGCCCCCCAAGCTTTTTTTTCAACGCGAGATACTCCTCCGAGACCTCGGCGATCACCGCGTCCTTCTTCGCCAGCTTCGCTTCGAGCGCCGCGACCCGTGCCCGCTCGGCCGCGCCGGCGTGGGCGACGCCGCGCTGCGTGCGTCCATCCTGCAAGGCGGCCCCCAGGTGCTCGAAGGCCTGCCGCTGCCAGAGATAGAAGAGCGTGGGCTGGATCGCGAACTCGTCGCACAGATCCGAGACGGGCACCTTGTCGACGAGATGCCGCCGCAGGATCGTGGCCTTCTCCTCAGGCGTGAACTGCCGCCGCGCTGGTTTCTCCGCGCTGGTTTCTTGCCGTTCCGTCGACTCATGGACTCCTCCGGGTACCTCCATAGTGTGGAGGCAGTGGGAGTCACATTTCAACTGAGGCAGGACACGGTGTCCTCGCGGCGATCATTCACAACAACGCGCTTGAGCGGGTAGTCAATGATCTGGGAACATCGATCCTCACGTCGCATGAAGCGGTATCGTTGTACAACCATTGCGCGCGACTATTCAGCAGTCGCAGGCAGGTTGCCAGAGCACTAAGAATGCTTGAACAGTCGCTCCGGCGTGACTGGTCCCAGACCAACCCGGCGAGGTATCTTCAGGCGTACGTTCTCCTCGGCAGCCTTGATGGCAATGAGAAGGCCTCGGCGATCGCGAAACGCATCATTCACCAAGCCCCGAACCGTGAGCACCTTTATCACGCGATCCTTGTCCTAGCGAGGTTGGGTGATTTCCAGGCGGCCGCCGATGGTCGCGCGAAGTTCGAGAGGACACTCACAGCGACCGCAGGTGACGAAGGCGAGCTTAAGGAACTCGATGCGGCTCTGAATCAGCTCCGTGCTGCCGCTCATGGCACACGACCGTCCAGCGTCCTGGCGGGAATTCTGGCGGAGGCACGTGCGGGTGATCACCTGAGCGAGAAACTCATCGCATCGGCGAGTACGCTTTTGGCGCGGGTGCCGGATTACCACGCGCTCGTGGAGAAGGTCAGTCGCTTCGCGACGCAGTCGTTTCATGGCAGCGCAGATAGGACGCCCGCCGGCGCAACAGCCTTGCTGGTTGCGGAGGCATGGCGAGCACATGTCGCAGCCCATGATGGTGGGGAGCGCAAGTATCCGGCTATTACGCTCTCGGCGCTCTTGGCGAACGCGGCACATCTAACTTTGCTCGCGGCCAAGGTTCACGACCTAGCTGCCTGCCGCCGCGAGTTGGACCGAGCTGTGAGTCTGGATCCTAACAACGTGTGGGCTAGGCTCTGGCTCAGTGATCTGCTCCACAACGCCGGCGACAGCGACGCCGCGATCAGCAATGCCCGAGCTGCGTTAGCCGAGGCCCCGCAGAACCCTTGGTGTCATATTGCGCTCGCAGGCCGCGTCCTGGACCAACCGCGACTCACCGCGGATGCGGTGCGGGAGGCCGTGAGCATACTCGACGCGCTTCTAGCAAGACCCCTGACCCAAGCGAACGGCGTCGCCACCTCCTTTCGCCCATCCGGGACCGAGGCTAGGTGGCGAAGTGCGGCTACCGAACTCCTATCCCAGGCGACTGCAAGACTGACCGAACTCTCGGCGTGAGGAGTCGGCAGCGTGACTGTGACGGGCAGTGCAGCCCTTGCAATATCGTGCCGAGCACCCCGTTGCCGAGGCAACGCCTGTTCAGCAAAGTGAGTTGGGTCTGATTGCGCCAACACGATTCATGTCGTCGGTCTGACGTTGCTTCTCTCCAGCCATCGCGTCCACGCGGCTCCATCGTTGCGGCGTCTTCCTCGCAGGGCATGCTTCCGTTCAGAATCAGCTGCACGGCTTACTGGCCTGAACCCTCGCCCACGTCCGAGCGCTCGCACTAGATCCGACCTGATCCTGAAGCTGCGCAACGACGTGGGTGATGTGATGCACGACTGACGCGGTCCTCCATTGCACCGCGTTACCGGTTCCGTTCGCCGGATCGGTCCAACAGCCGATCCGCTGGTCGCCCCACGAGAACGCCGCACCATCATAGTCCGGACGGGCCACGAGCAGGCGGCAGTGACCGTGCATTTGGTCGTGGCCTAGCCCAGTTCCGTTGTTCGACTGGCGCCCACGGAATACCAGAACCGCGTCGTCGATCGTGTAGCGAAGGCTCACGCTGCCCGGCACTTCCGGGGAGGGGTGATAGCGGGCGCACTGCGTCGTGTAGTCACCAAACGCCAGCAGCCGTTCGTTCGCCGGCGTGGTGACATGCTCGCGCCACCAAGTTGTCCACTCGGTCCGAGGCTCCGATGCCACGCCTGGTTGATACTGGGTGAGGTCGGTTGGGAACACACCGGCCAGCACGACCACCGACGCATACTGGTTTGCGTTGCGCAGCATCGTTCGAATCTGCCCATGGGACGTCGCCACAGGCGCGTCTTTCAGGTCGACGACAATGTGAACGGTTTCTGGACCGAGGCCCGTCGCCCGAAGCGCTGCCGCGATGCGCGAGGCCAGCTGCGCGCTGACATCGCCGACTCCAAGCCGAAGCCCGAGCTCACAGCGGGTCCGGGCGATGTTCGGCAAGGCTGCAGCGCTCGCCAGTGATGACAGATCTGCCAACGGGATCACGCGCGTGCTCGCAGGAACCCGAGTCGCATACTCCCTCCAGAGATCGACCCCCGACCAAATCGCGCTGGGCTGCGCCAGACCGAAATAGATGAAACTCCGCGTACCCGCAGGCGTGGCCGCCACAGAAGAATCCAGCACCCGCGACACGTACTCCGCCGGCGTCTGAGGGGCACGGCGCTTCCGCCCGGTGGTGTTGGCGCCCGGCGTCTGCCAGTCGGGAATGAACTCCACGATCGGCGCAATTCGCTGGCGAACGCCGGGAGTGAGTTGTTTCAGCGCTTGCCACTCAGACGCCTTTGCTCGCAGGACGGGCGAGTACGTCCGCCAGTCGTCCACGGTCGGCGCACCAAGAAACGTGTCAATCAAAGCGGACCTCCGGAAACAGGCGGCGAACCTTGCCCGCGCCAACCAGAGGACCCAGTAACCGGAAATTCCGCTTCTCGTGCCGAACGCGTCCCGCAACCACGGCGGGACTCACGCCCACTTCATCAGCGAGTGCAACCGCGGCATCCGCGGACGGCGCGAACGCCACAGCGCTCGCCTGCCACTGCGCCGACGGGACAAGGCTCTCGCGCGCGAACGCATCCGCTTCACTCTCTCGCGGATCAGTTGCGCCTTCGACATCCAGGTCATCAAAGTACTCCTGCGTCTCCGCCGCCGAGGAGCCTGCGAGATGACGCACCACATGCGCGCATTCATGCAGCAGTGTGAACCAGAAGTTGTCCAGCCGGTCGTACCGGATCGTGAGAGCGACCACCGGAGTTCCCTTCTCGGTGAGCAGCGCCGCGCCGTCGAGTCGCGTGCGCGGAAGGTGGCCCTCGACCACCATCACCACCCCACGGTCGGAAAGCCACTCGCGCGCCAGGCGTGGCCCTTCGTCCAGGCGGCTCAACTGAACGAGCCCGCGAATCTGCTCGGGGTCGAACGCTCGCGGATCGAAACGGCGCGCCGGCGGGTGCTCCTTCGCGACGGTAAGCACGCGCGCCGACCATGCGGCGAGCGCGAAATCGTCCATGCCCTTGGCCGCGCGAACGTGTGCAGATCGGCGGTAGAGCGGCGCGGACGCCAGTCCCGCGCTCGCCTGCGCAAAGAACGGCGCGAGTGCCTCGCGCGCTCGTTCACGGGTCCACTCGCCCGCCCGTTGCGCATCGAGCCATCCACGTGCGATCATCTCGCGAATCGGGAACCGTTCCCAAGGGATGACTGCTTGCTGATCGTCCTCAGGAGGCGAAGCCGGATTGATCAGGGCTTCTGCGGGGATGCCAAGCCCCTCGTGCAAAGCACGAATCATGGCGATACTGAGCGACCGCTTCCGCCCGAGGACTTCGGACACGCGACTCCGTCCGCCGAGGTAGGGTTCGAGGTCGCGCGGCTTGAGTCCGAGCTGATCCATGCGGAAGATAATCGCATCCACGGCATCGACCTCAGGCGCCGCCACTTCGCGACCCTCGTAGTCCGCAAGGAGTACGAGGAGCACGTCCAGCCGGTCGCGATCGGCCGATCCTCTCGGCGGATCGAGATCGAGCAGGCGATCGAGTTCGCGACGCATCTCGTCGTAATCCGCTCGGGAGCGGATCACGCGGATGCCAGCGCGCGGGTGTTCGGGGTTGCCGTGTACCATACTAGAACGTCCACCGGTCGTATTCGGCGTGCGTGCCGACGCGCCGGACGATGACTGAGCCACTCTGATAGTCCACCGTGACGTGGAGCCTGAACCGGTTATGCCTGATGTTGAAGACCACGTCCCTCCCACCCACTATCGTTGCCTTCGGGTAGCGGGCTTTCAGTTCGTGGGGATTGGACCAGTTCGCCGCTTGCACCTCCAGTCGCCAAGCCTCCACGTCCTGCCTAGCGTCGGGGTGCCGCTCGGCGAACTCAGCCAAGAGCAGAGCCCCGATCAGGCGCATGAAATTCACCAAGGAATTGTTCCCAAATATGGAACATAGCCAATCGGCTGTCAAGGTCGGGGATCTGGCTCCGGCGTCCAGAAGTTATCTTCGGCATATATTCGGTATAGCGGAGGAGGGCTACGCCCAAGCCTGCACGCTCGGGCCGGATCCACGCACCGACGCCCGGCTGACGGATCGGGACATCAGGCGGGCGCTGAAGGGCGTCTTCCAGATCGGGGGTTTGACCGGGTCTGACCTCATAGTAGAGGAGGTCGAATGCTGGCGGGGTTACGTCCGGGCGGACTACCTCTGCTTGCGCGACGACGATCTCGCCGTGATCGAGATCAAGAGTGACCGGGACACGTTGTCACGGTTCGACGAGCAGGTGCGCGTCTACAGCGCGATCGCCGATCGCGTCACACTGATCGTCGGGTGGAGTCTCGCGGCGCGCGCTCTACGCAAGGCGCCATGGTGGTGGCAGGTGCTGCTTGCAGAGCGCACGGAGAACGCGGAGCCGCGTTTCGTTCCGCTTAGAGACGGGGCACGTAATCCGACGGTTGACGCTACGGCGCTGCTTTCGATGCTTCCGACGACCGATCTTCGTGTCCTCGCCAAGCATGTAGGCGTCCGCGAGACAAATCAGCCGCACCACCTTCGCGAACTTGTCGCGCTCCGCGCGTCCGAAGAAGACCTGAGAAACGCCGTTCGTCGCTGGCTGACTCGCATCTCGGACCAGCGCAGGAGTCTTCAATCGTGACCGATCAGAGCGAACGCATCGTCAACAAGCTGCGGAGCCGACCGTTGTGGTGCCTGACAACGTGCTCTTCGAGAGCGGCGCTGGTGAGAACGTTCGTGCAAGCTCCTTGAGGAGTGCGAGGTTCACACGACGCTCCGCCTTCCAACAGGGATTTTCTATGCGCAGGGTGTGAAGGCCAACGTGCTCTTCTTCGACCGTCAGCCCGAGCGATAGAGTCGTGGACCCAGACGGGCTGGTTCTACGATCTGCCGACGAACAAGGAGTTTACGCTCAAGCAGCGCCGCATGACGCGCGCAGACCTCGATGAGTTCGTTGCCTGCTACAAACCAGAGAATCGTAAGAAACGCAAACTGTTATGGACTTGGAAAAGCACCCAGACGGCCGTTGGCGTTCGTTCGGATACGTTGAACTGATCACGCGCGACAAGTGCAGTCTTGACATCTTCTGGGTGAAGGATGAGTCGCTCGAGGATTCCGCGAACCTCCCGGAGCCCCACGTCCTGGCTGGCGAGATCGCCGACGCCTTGCCCTCTGCACTGGAACAGATCGAGAGCGTTCTAGCGAATCTGACCCAACGAGGCAGTGGTCGCTGGGGAGGGATCGGAGCGCAGCAGCCCAACGATGCAATGAAGCTGACGAGCGGTCTATGGAAGGCTCGCTTCGCTCGCGATTGGTTTGATCCGCTCGCAGCTTATTACGGGCGTTAGCCGGATGACTCACGAAGACGTGCTTGGCGAGGCGCCGTTCACTGCTCGCGTGCGCGTGGCGCTGTCGATCGCGCGCGCCCTCGCCGCGGCCATGGGCCACGACGATGTCACCGAAGTGCATGTGCTCGTCGGCATTCTGCGGAAGGGTGAGAACCCCGCGGTCGCTGTGCTTCTGGACGCCGGAGTTCCCCTCGACGCCCTCCGCCACGATCTCGAACAGCTGCTCGAGCCTCGCGGGCGCCCACGCCCCCTGTCAAGGATCACCCACTCTTACGCAGTTGGCGATCACCCAGTCTTACGCACCGGGTTTGTTCGACTTCCTGGGGGCATCACCTCCTGAGGGGGTTGG
>MEDZ01000076.1 GCA_001724275.1 Gemmatimonadetes bacterium SCN 70-22 | reverse complement strand
CCGTCCCCACCACGATCTCCCTGCCGGCCGCGCCGACGCTGCTCAACTTCGCGTACCCGAAGGTGACGGGGAAGACGTGGAGCGTGCGTGCTGGCGACAACCTGCAGAACATCATCAACTCGGCGCAGCGTGGTGACGAGATCGTGATCCAGGCGGGCGCCACCTTCTCCGGGAACTTCACCCTGCCGGTCAAGACGGGGACGTCGGCGAACGGGTGGATCCTCATCCGCTCCGACATGGCGGGGAGCCTGCCGCCGCAGGGGACCCGAGTGACGGCGGCGCAGGCGTCGCTCATGCCGAAGCTCGTCTCGCCGAATACCGGCCCCGCGCTGGCGACGACGCCGTCCACGAACGGGTGGTGGATCAGCGGAATCGAGTTCACCGTCGCCCCGGCCGTGACGTCGGTCATCGGGCGCGTGGTGGCGATGGGGAGCGCGGGCGCCTCCCAGAGCTCCCTCTCGCAGGTGCCGTACGACATCGTCTTCGACCGCGTCTACATCCACCCGCAGGCGACGCAGAACGTCCAGCGCTGCCTCGAGCTGAACAGCGCCCGCACCGCCGTACAGGACAGCTACCTGGTCGAGTGCCATGCCAAGGGCTTCGACTCCCAGGCCATCGTGGGGTGGAACGGGCCCGGTCCGTTCAAGATCGTGAACAACACGCTGGCCGGTGCCGGCGAGAACATCATGTTCGGCGGCGGCGACCCGACCATCAGCGGGCTCATCCCGGGCGACGTGGAGATCCGCCGCAACTACGTCTACACCCCCGCCAGCTGGAAGGGCGTGTGGACGAAGAAGAACCTCTTCGAGACCAAGAACGCGCAGCGCCTCCTGATCGAGGGGAACGTCTTCGAGGGGTCGTGGACCGACGGACAGGTCGGCTACGCCTTCGTCCTCAAGGTCGCCAACCAGTCGGGTAGTTGCACCTGGTGCGCCACGCGCGACATCACGATCCGCAACAACATCATCCGCAACGTGGGGGCGGCCTTCGGGATCACCGGCAAGGAGGGCTCCAACACCTATCCCGTCGGCGAGCTGCTCAACAAGCTCCTCATCGAGCACAACATCGTGGAGAACGTCAACGTGGGGGCGTACACCGGCGACGGGCGCATGATCAGCATCATGCAGAACGCGTCCGACGTCACCATCCGCAACAACACGATGAGCACGACGGGCTCGCTGTCGCAGTACATCAACGTCGCGAGCGTCCCGGCGGCGACGAACTTCGCCTTCCAGAACAACATCGCGTCCTACGGCCAATACGGCTTCTTCTCCTCCTGGTACGGCATCGGCGAGACGCCGAACGTCCAGGCCTTCCAGGGCACGATCGTCTTCGAGAAGAGCGTCCTGATCGGCGCGCAGAAGAGCGGGTATCCGAACGCGACCTTCGTGTCATCGCTCAGCAGCGCCCTGGCGACCGGCCTGGGCGCCAACCAATCGGCCGTCACGTCCGCGACGTCGGGGGTGGTGATCCCGTAGGAGCCGTTGCAGCACGCGCGCATGCGGGGCGGGGCGAGACCCCGTCCCGCATTCGCTTGCCCGGCCACAACGGCCCGGATTATGCTCCACGTCGGTGGCCCGAATCGCCCACTCCCCGGCACTCGAACTGGCAGGAACGCATGTGTGGAATTGCTGGCCTGGTCGGCACCGACGCCACGTCGCCCTACGCGGCGCGGGTCGACGCCATGGTCGACGCCCTCGCGCGGCGCGGACCAGACAGCGCCGGGACCCACGCCTGGCGTCGCGCCATCCTCGGGCACCGGCGTCTCGCGATCTTCGACCTGAGCCCGGCAGGGCACCAGCCGATGCTGCTCGAGGACGAGCGGCTTGGCGTCGTGTTCAACGGGGCCATCTACAACTTCAAGGACCTGCGCGCCCAGCTGGAACAGGGGGGGGAGCGCTTTCGCAGCCGGACCGACACCGAGGTCCTGCTGCGCGGCTATCGCGCCTGGGGGATCGACGGGCTCGTCCAGCGCCTGCGCGGGATGTTCGCCTTCGCGCTGTGGGATGACGATCGCGCGTCGCTCTGGCTGGTTCGCGATCGCCTGGGGGTGAAGCCGCTCATCTACGTGCAGCGCGAGGGGACCCTCGCCTTCGCCTCGACCGTCCGCGCCTTGCGCGCTGGCGGGTGGGTCGCCGACCTCGATCCGCTGGCGGTGGCCGAGTTCCTGGAGTACGGCTACGTCACCGACGAGCGCGTCATCTACGCCGGGGCGCGCAAGGTCCCGGCGGCGACCATCGTGGAGTTCTCGGACGGGAAGCTCCGCGAGCGGTGCTACTGGACGCCGCCGGATGCCGGGACGCTCCGCCTCGGTTTCTCCGATGCCGTGGACCGCGCCGAGGAGTTGCTCCTGGCGGCCACGGAGCGCCGCCTCCAGGCCGATGTCCCGGTGGGGGCACTGCTCAGCGGCGGCATCGACTCGGCCCTCGTCTGCTGGGCCATCACGCACCTCGGCGGTGACGTGGCGGCCTACACGGCCGGAACGCCCGGGCACGAGGCCGACGAGTCGTCCGACGCGGCGGCCACCGCGCGGCAGCTGGGGATCCGCCATGAGATCCTCCCGCTGTCGGCCGACGACGAGGCGGACGTGTCGACGCTGGTGGCGGCCTATGCCGAGCCGTTCGCGGTCTCGTCGGCGCTGGGCATGCTCACCGTGTCGCGGGCCGTGTCGCGCTCGGCAGCCAAGGTGCTGCTCACCGGTGATGGCGGGGACGACGTCTTTCTGGGCTATGATCGCCACCTCATGCTTCGGCGCATCGAGCGGGCGGCGCGATGGATTCCCGGAGCCGCGGGACCGGCCTGGCGGGCGCTGCGCACGGCCGTCCCGCCGCGCGGCGCGCTGCGGCGTGCGCGTCACCTCGTCGACTACACCACGGGCGGCCTGGGCGCCTTCCTCTCCGCAAACGATGGACTGCCGGCGTTCAAGGATCGTGGGTTGCTCGGGGCACGGTTGCGAGAGGCGAGCATCCCCGCGCGCCAGCGGCCGTGGTCGGTCGGGGCCGCGCGGCGCGTGCTGTCCGACTACCTGGCGCATGACGTGCGCACGCAGTTCGTCGCCGAGTACATGACCAAGGTCGATGGGGCCACGATGCACTACGCGCTGGAGGCGCGCTCCCCCTTCCTGGACCAGGACCTCTGGGAGTTCGCGGCTTCGCTCCCGGTGGACGTGCGCCTGCATGGCGGGACGCTGAAGGCGGTGTTGCGTCGCATCGCCGAGCGGCGCATCGGCGCCCAGGTGGCGACCGGCAAGAAGCGCGGCTTCACCATCCCGGTGACGTCGTGGATCGCGGGACGATGGGGGGGCGACGTGCGCGCCGCGCTGCACGACTCGCCGCTCGCCGCAGCGGGGTGGCTCGATCCGCGTGGCGTGGGCCCCGAGCTGGCGCGCCGCGTTGCGCCTGTGGTATCTCTACGTGCTCGACGCCTGGTGGCGCGCCGAGCACGCACCGGGGAGCGTTCGCGCCGTCGCCTGACTACGGCGCCGTCGTCGCCTGGGCGGCCACGGCGTCACGCCACCCGGCAGGGTAGTGCACCTCGGCGGGATCGATAGCGGCCGACACGCGCTCCGCCGCCTCGCCGTCGCCCAGGGCCCCCGACACCTGCACGTCGCCTGGTGTGAAATCGGTGAGCGGCCAGCGGAAGCGGTCGAAGGCATGGGCAATGATCGGGATGCGGGCCGGGTCGTAGCCGAGCAGTCGTGCGCCCACGAGGTCGACGGCGGCTGCGCTCTCGCCCGCCAGGATGAGCCCCACCGGGAGTGGCTCCGCACGCAGTGGCCCGTCACCGTGGCCGGCGACGATCGCGTCGACGACGTGCACCACGCGACGCTGCGGCGCCTCGGACAGCGTGCCGTCCGTGCGGCCGTACACGAGGATGCGGTTGAGGTCGAGGCACGTGCGCCAGATGGTGTCGTTCCCCGACCACGCGCCTTCGACGCCGAGCTCGTCACCCCGTTCGTGCAGCACGCGGTGCAACGCACGCGTCCCGAGTCGCAGGGCGCGCCGGGCCGCGATCGAGCGCGTGGCGTTGGCCTGGTCGTACACGAACTCGAGCGCGCGTTTCACCGGGTCGCTTCCCGGGTAGCAGTCGCCCCCTGTCGCCGATCCTCCGATGCGATGGTGCGGAAGAAACTCCTTGTTCCCGTTGATCCCGATCAGGTTCTTGAGGGCGCAGGTGACGCCGGCCTTCTTGTGCGTCTTGAGCTTCGGGAGGTTGACGACCACGTCGGCTTCGATGATGTCGCGCGCGACGAGGAATTGGTGACGTCCCGGCGCATGCGTCCGCGCGAGCTCGGCCGGTGGGTACTGCGTGACGCGAAACCTCCCTTCCTCGGCGATGGGTTCGAGCAGGCTGTCGTGCGCGAGATCGAACAGGACGAATCGATCGACCGGGAGGAGCCCTTCGCGTTCGCGCCGGAGCCCGGCATCGAATCGGGACGTGGTGCGCCGGTAGTCGTGAGGACCGCTGAAGCGCGGCTCGCGCGCAGCCAGCGACGCGGCCCACTCCCCCAGGCCGCTCACGGCCAGCAATTGGTCGAAGTCGCACTCCTGCAGCGGTGCGTCACCCAGCGTGACCTGCGCCGCGCCACTGTCGAGGAGCTCCTCGACCACGGCCCGGATGAGCGATGCATGCGTGAACAGCGGCTCCACCCCCCACGGCCCCTGGTTCTGGTGCAGCACCAGGTTGGGCTTGACGAGGACGCGCGCCCCCACGGGGAGGAGGGCGCGGAACGCCGGGGCGTCTCCGGTACCGTTCCACCCAAGGGCGCGCGCCACGTCGCGCACTCCCTGCCGGACCCGGGAGGCGTCGTATCCGACCGGATCGACACGGGCTATGGCGACGGTTCGCGGGCTACTCATGGGACGGGAGATGAAGGAGTCGGGTGGGCCGCCGCGGCCACGTGCGACAGCACGGGGCGCCACTTGTTGGCGCCCGAGCGCGGGATCTCGTTCGCGATCGTGAGGTGCATGGGGAGGCCGGGAAGGTTCAGCTGCAACACCGCCAGGATGGCATCGCCGTGCGAGGGCTCGTAGCCGGTGTTGGGGACGAGCACGACCTCGATGCTGTAGTCGGCGGCTTGGCGGATCTGGAACTCGCGCAGCGGAAAATCCTTCATGAGGTGCGCGATCCCCACGCCGTGGAGCCAGCGGCCGTTGGGGAGGTGGAGCCGGTCGAGGATCCGGCCGTGGACCTCCGTCAGCTGCAGCGCCGGATGCCCGGGCCTGCTCCCCGACGGAAAGCGTCCGACGTCGCCGATCCGGTAGCGGAGCATCGGCATCGCATCCGCGTTGAGCTTGGTGACGAGGATGTCCGCCTCGCCGCCATCGCGATCCGGTTCGACGAGCAGGTTGGCCCAGTCCACCTCGAAGGCTGGCGACTCACCCGTCGCGACCTGCATGCCGATGAGGCCGACCTCCCGGCTGCCATAGCGCTCGTGCACGGGGACGGGAAAGGCGCGCTCGATCCGGGCGCGCTGCTGCGGCCACAGCTTCTCCGCCCCGGTCACGATGCGATGCTGCGGATAGTCCGCCGCCATCCCTCGCTCGAGCAGGACGCTCGCCAGCGAGTCGAGGGCGCTCGCATACGCCACGAGGCACGCGGGACGCGTGCGCGCCATCTCCTCGTGATACGCCAGCAGTACCTCGGGCTCCAGCCGGAAGCAGTCGTACCAACGGCGGTTGGTGAGGGCATCGCGCACGCGCTCGCGCCATTCCGTGCGCTCGCGTGCGTCGAGGTGGTGCCCCCACAGGAACGCGGTGCTCACTCCCCGGGGGACGCCGAGGCGACGCATGAAGTGCTCCTGCCCGCTCAGCCGCCATCCCCGCTCGCGTGGGCCGCTGTAGTAGACGAGGGGGACGCCGGTCGACCCCCCGGTCCCATCGCGCCGACGCCCCTGCGGCGCGACCTCGGGGGAGAGCATCCCGTCGACGTCGCGATGCACGTCGGAACGCTCGAGCACCGGGAGGCGGGCGAAATCGTCGAAGTCGAAGTCGCGCCCGGCATCGAAGCCGATGCGCTGCAGGCGCTCGCGATAGAAGGGGGTGGTGCGCGCGGCCTCGCGCACCACCTCGCGGAGCCGCCGCAGCGTCCACGCCCGTCGCGCGTCGTCGCTCCAGCCCTGTGCGTCGTGCCGGAAGCGCAAGCCATCCCGGAAGTGGCGCTCCCCGCGGCGTGTAGCCGGCCGCATCGCACGCGCCACGTCGATGGCGGCCGTCACCCCGCGCCCGACCAGTTCGCGAGGCGTCAGCACGATGCGCGTCGCCTCCCGCTCACGTCAGGCGCAGCGCGCTGCGCATCACGCGCGGCCCGCGCTCGAATGCCGCCACCTCCTCGCGCGTCACCAGGGCGAGGGCGAGGAGCGTCGACAGGTTCACGTACGTGAAACTCATCCCCGCGAACGAGCCGAACACCCCGGCGGCAGCGTACGCCAGCAACGCGAGCATCAGCGCCTTCAGCTGCATCGCGTATGCCTCGGCATATGGGCGCACGCGGCGCATGGCGCGGACGGCCGTCGTGATCGCCGACCCGATGATGAGGCTCCACAGGAGGAGGCCGATCCACCCCGTCTCGGCGAGTACCGTCAGGTAGGTGTTGTGCGCATCGCGTGCCCCGCCCGCGATGGGATTGAACATCCCGCGCCGGGCAACCTCGGCGTGCGCGTTGGGATACGCGGACCAGCCAACCCCCGTCCAGGGGAACTGCTTGTGCACGGCCCACGCCACCTTCCAGATCTCGAAACGCTGTTCCGCCGATCGCTGGTCGTTGGCCGAACGCAGGTCGCCGGACTCGCCGGCGCTCTTCAGGCTCCCCAGACGACTCCACACGTCGCTCGGCGCGAACGTGATGACCACGGCCGCAATGGCCACCACGCCGATGAACGATCGCGTCCGACCCTTTCCCTGCAAGACGAAGTAGGCCAGCACCGCGACGCCAATGGCGAGGATCGCGCCGCGCGACTGCGTCATGAAGATGATCATCGGGATCGACGCGAGCCCGATGAACGCCGCCTGCCGGATGAGCTTTCCACGCTCGGTGTACAGCAGCGCCAGGCAGAGCCCAAGCGGGAAGAGCAGGAGCGCCGCGTAGTCGTTCGGGTTCTCGAACGCATAGTTCCACGCCACGCGCCCCTGCGTGGTCGCGTTGTACACGAACCAGTTCATGATCCCGCCGCGCACCGGATAGAGCGCGAAGGAGGCCAGGTAGAAGAACATGAAGAACCGGATGCGCGCACGGTTCGTCAGCACCGACACCGTCACGGCCGCAATGATCATCACCTTGGTGATATCCTGCAGCGCCTTGGTGTCGTATTGCCGGTACTCGGTGCTCTGGTACGTGAGGCCGAGGAGCATCAGGAAGAGCACCATCCAGGCGATCATCGGCGGGAACTTCCATCGCTCGCGCGAGCCGAGGGTCACGCCGACCATGGCCGCCAGCATCAGCACCTGCCCCAGGTTCACCAGGTACGACGTGATGATGAAGATGTAGCCGAGGAAGGCGACGTAGCCGAGCGACCAGTCCACCCCCTGCCACGGCCACGTGAATCGCTGCTCGATGCGCTCGAAGCCGGTGGGTGGGGCGACCGGCGCCGCCGGCCCCTGCACGCCGCGTCGCGCGGTTGCGGGC
This sequence comes from Gemmatimonadetes bacterium SCN 70-22, assembly GCA_001724275.1. Taxonomy (NCBI): domain Bacteria; kingdom Pseudomonadati; phylum Gemmatimonadota; species Gemmatimonadetes bacterium SCN 70-22. Next base: position 52,467 of record MEDZ01000076.1, on the reverse strand, counting down.
GCCGCCGGCGGCACCGCTGCGGCGTCTCCCTCCCCCCGCCATCGCGCCGTTCGCCAGCCCGCTGCGCCTCCCCTCATGTCGACCGGTTCCTCACGTCAGTGTCCCTCATTAGGACGGTTTCCGTACCCCGCCTGCAACCGCCAGGCCCCTGCAAGTTACACGCTCAGCACCGGGGTCCGGCCCCTGAGCGCGAAGCCGCCCACGAGCACGAGCACCGCTCCGTAGATCGCCCCGCCCAGGGGGACGGAGCCCAGGAGCGACCGGGGGGCGAGGATGATCAACGCGGCGGCCATGGCCGCGCTGGCCAACGTCGCCTTGTACAGGCGCCGCGGCGGCACCACCGGATACCCCGCTCGCCGCGCGTAGTGCGCCGCCAGCCCCAGCCGGATCAGCTCCGTGGCGAGGGTTGCCGCGGCCGCCCCTTCGAGCCCCCACCGGGGGACGGCCGCCACGACCAGCGCCACGTTGCACCCCGCGGCGATGGCGTTGACGCGCAGCAGCTCGCGCTCCTCGCCAGCGGCGATGAGCGCCACCACCGGGAGCTCGCGCAGCGCGGCCAGGGGGATGCTCCACGCCAGCCATTGCAGCGCCACCACGCCGGGGAGGTACGCGGCGCCGAAGATCTCCCCCACGACCTGCGCCGAGATGTACCAGGCCCCGACACCCACCGGGAGCGCGATGGCGAAGGCCTGGGCGCACGCCGTGGTGAACAGCGCCTCGCGCTCCTCGCGCTCCCCCTCCAGGCGAGACAGGGTCGGGAGGACGGTGTGGGCGAAGGCCACGATGAGGTTGGCGGCGAAGGCGACCATCGTGTACGCCGCGGCATAATATCCGGCCGCCGCCGCCCCGCTGCGGAGGCGCAGGTAGATGAGGTCGAAGTTGAAGAGGAGGAGGCCGAGCAGGGTGAAGACGATCAGGTGTCGCGACCGGGCGAAGACCGGGCGCGCCGCGACCGGGTCCCAGCGCCACCGGAGCCGGTGGCCGCGGCGCTGCAGCGTCGCGAGGAGGACCATGGCGGTGACGGCGGCGCCGATGAACTGGGCGAGCGGGACATGGCCCACGTCGCCGGCCCCGTGTACCAGCAGGACGATGGCCAGGAGGGCAACGGCTTCGCCGAGGGTTCGCGAAACGGCGATCTCGCCGGCGCGCTCGAAGCCGAGATGGATCCAGCGGACGCTGAGCCCCGTGAAGGCGAGGGCGAGCGCCGACGACGCCATGACGGCGCCGTCGGGTTGCGGGAGGACGGTGAGCCCCGCCGCCACGACGACGAGCGCGAGAACGATCGAGGCGACGAAGCGGAGCGAGAGAATCGGCTCGGCCAGCTCCGCCAGGCGCCCGCGGTTGCGGGCGACGAGGGGGACGCCGACGAGCTCGATCCCCCCGTCGGCCAGCTGCGTGAGGTAGAGCATCACCCCCATCGCCACCCCCACGATGCCGTACATCGCGGGGGAGAGGGTGCGGGCGAGATAGACGGTGGCGGCGAAGGCGGCCAGGCGCGCGGCCGCCTCGCCGCCGCCCAGCGCCATGAACCGCGCGCCGATGCCGCGCGGCGGCATCAGAGGTACCCTAACGACGCGAGCCGGCGGCGGATGTCCTCTTCCTGCTGCGAGCGCGCCTGCTCGGGCGCCGAGGGGATGATGCCGATCATCTCGAGGGTGCGCAGCACCTTCCACGCGGCTTCGTGCACCGACTCGCGCTCGGCGCGGATGTGCACCTCGGGCGCCTCGGGTGGTTCGTACGGGGCGTTGACGCCGGTGAACTCCTCGATCTCGCCCCGGCGCGCGCGCGCGTACAGGCCATCGGGGTCGCGCGCCTCGGCGACGTCGACGGGGCAGTCGACGTACACCTCGACGAAACCGGTCGTGTTGCGGCGCACCTCGTCGCGCGTGGCGCGATACGGCGACACGGCGGCGCAGATGGCGACGACGCCGTTGCGCGAGAGGAGCTTGGCGACGTAGCCGATGCGGCGCACGTTCTCCTCGCGGTCCTCGCGCGAGAAGCCGAGGCCGCGGGACAGGCTTTCGCGCACCTCCGACCCGTCGAGGAGCTCGACCGCCACCCCGCGGTCGAGGAGCCGCTGGTAGACCGCCTGCGCGATGGTGGACTTCCCCGAGGAAGGGAGCCCGGTGAACCAGACCACGGCCCCGCGATTCTGCGTCATACCAGTCCGATGATGGGCCACCACCAATGCACGACCGCGAGCAGGATGAGGATCGAGGCCACGGTCATGAGGAGTCCCGCCTTGAGGAAGTCCTTCGTCTGCAGGTACCCGGAGGCGAAGATAATCGTGTTGGGGGCGGTGCTCATCGGGAACATGAAGTCGAGCCCGGCGCCGAACGAGACGGCGAGGACGAGCGCCACGGGCGAGGCGCCGGAGTGGTTGGCGAGGGTGAAGGCCAGCGGGAGGACCACGGCCAGGGCGGCGGCGTTGCTCATCACCTCGGACAGGATGAGCGCCAGGACGGCCGCCCCGAGGATCGTCATGTGCGCCGACGGCTGGTAGCCGTCGAGCACCCCTTGCAGGAGCCACTTCGCGGCCCCGGTCCGGTCGAGCGCGGAGCCTAACGCGATGGCCCCGCCGTACATGAGGACGATGTTCCAGTACACGTGGCGCTCCGCCTTTTCCCACGTGAGCACCTTGAAGGCGAAGAGCGCCACGGCGCCGAGGAGCGCGATGACCGCCAGGTCCACGCGGCGCCCGCCGACGCTGACCCAGGCGAGGATGGTGAGCGAGATGATGGCGAGCGCGACGTACTGCGGGCGGCGCATGGGCCCGAGGTTCTCCACGGCCCGCTCGATCACGCGGCGGGCCGCGCCGAAGTCGACGGGCTCGGGGTCGAAGGCCGCCCGCAGGATGATGGGCGTGGTCACGAGCCCGAGGAGGACGACGGGGGCCGCCGCCAGCATCCATTCCGAGAAGGCGATCCCCTGGCTGTAGCGCTGCTGGAGCATGCCTAACGCCAAGGCGGCGCGGCTGCTGCCGAGGAAGGAGAGGTTCCCCCCCACCATGGCCCCCCACGCCATGGCGAAGAAGAGGAGCTTGCCGTACTGGCTCTCCCGGGGCTTGAGGTGCAGGGCGGCGGCGACTTCCATGGCGATGGGAAAGAGCATCGCCGTCGTCGCCTGGTTCGGCATCCAGACGGTGGCGAAGGCCCCGGTGAGCATCATCCCCATGGCGAAGGCGAAGGGGGACTGCTCGAAGCGGCGCAGCATGAGGAGGGCGCAGCGCTTGCTGAGCCCCGTCTCGGTGAGCGCGCCGCCAATCAGGAAGATCCCGATGAGGAAGAAGATCGCCGAGGAGCCGAACGCCGCATAGGCCTCCGACGGCTTCATCGCCCCGGTGAGCCCCAGCCCGGCGACGGCGAGGAGGGCGGTGACGCCGTAGGGGAGGGCGTTGGAGATCCAGAGCGTGGTGCAGAGGACGAAGACGCTGAAGGCCTTCTGGCCCTCGGCGCTGAGCCCGTCGGCCGGGGGCGCCAGGTAGATCAGGGCCGCGGCGACGATCCCGCCGATGACGAGCAGGCGCTGCCCCCAGTCTTCCCACCCGGCTGGCGGCGGCGGGGGGACGGCGGGGCCGGAGGGGGGGGTGGGACGTCGCTCCTGCGGCCAGCGGAACCCCGTGCCGCGCCTGGGCGAGCCGCCAGGTGCAGCGGTCGAGGCTTCGGTGAAGAAGACGCCCATGGGGAGTCGCGCCGAGGCTAGTGGCGGAGGGCCGACGCGCGCTGCGCCACCGCGTCCTTCAGCCGCTCCACATGCTCGTATGCGAGGCGAATGCGCCCCATGAGGCGCCCCTCGTTGACGTCGCCGTGGTCGTCCGAGCCGCCGGTGACCAGCAACCCGTGCCGCGTGGCGAGCGCGGCGAAGTGCGCCGTCTGCGCCTCGCTGTGCTGCGGGTACTGGACCTCGATCCCGTCCAGTCCCCAGGCGACGAACTGCGAGATGTCGTCGTCGGAGAGGCCGGTACGCCCCGGGTGCGCGGCCACGGCGACCCCGCCAGCTGCATGAACGGCGGCGATGGCCTCCTGCGGCGAGACCTTGACCCGCTGCACGTAGCAGCGCCCCCCGTCGAGGATGAGCTCCGGGGTGAAGGCCGACTTCACGTCGGGGACGATCCCCGCCTCGACCATCGCCCGGGCCACGTGCGGGCGCCCGATGTTCTCCGTCCCCCCGGCGATCTCCACCACCCGGTCGAACGAGACCGCGTACCCGTACTCGTTCAGCTTCCGCACCATTCCCCAGGCGCGGGCAAAGCGCCCGTCGCGCAGGGAATGCAGCAGGTGGGCGAAGGCGACGTCGTCCAGCGCCACCCCGAAGGCCAGCAGGTCCACCTGGCGCTCGCCGGCGTCGAGGGTGGAGATCTCGCAGGCCGGGAGGAGCTCGATGCCTAACGCCTCCGCCGCCTCCATGGCCTCGGGGACCCCGGCGAGGGTGTCGTGGTCGGTGAGGGCGATGGCGGCGAACCCCAGGGCATGGGCCCGCCGCACCACCTCCGCGGGGGCGTCGGACCCGTCGGAGGCGGAGGAGTGGAGCTGCAGGTCGGCGTACCGCCCCGGCACGTGCGCCATCGGCTACCGGGCCGTGGCGTACGCGTCGATCAGGATGCGCGCCAGCTCGGGGCGCGTGAACTCCGGTGGCGGGAGCTCGCCGGCGGTGAGCATCGCGCGGACCTTCGTCCCGCTCAGCACGACGTGGTGCGTCTTGTCGTGCGGGCAGGTGCGCGTCGACGCCATGTTGCCGCACGTCGCGCAGTAGAACGTGTGCTCGAACTTGAACGGCGTGATCCCCAGCTCGTGCGCCGGGAACTGGTCGATGAGGAGCTGGGCGTCGTAGGTGCCGTAGTAGTTCCCCACCCCCGCATGGTCGCGCCCGACGATGAAGTGCGTGCACCCGTAGTTCTTGCGGGCGATCGCGTGCCAGACGGCCTCGCGTGGCCCGGCGTAGCGCATCGCGGCCGGGAAGACGGCCAGCATGGCGCGGCTCTTCGGGTAGTAGTGCTCGAGGACGGCCTCGTACGTCTTCATGCGCACCTCGGCCGGGACGTCGTCCGACTTGGTGGCCCCGACGAGCGGATGCAGGAGGAGGCCGTCGACGATCTCCATCGCGACCTTCTGCAGGTACTCGTGGGCGCGGTGCACGGGGTTGCGCGTCTGGAAGCCGACGACCGTCTTCCACCCCAGCTCGTCGAACCGCTGGCGCGTCTCCAGCGGGGTGAGGCGGTAGTCGTTGAACAGCTCGTGCGTGGGGCGGTTGACGACCTGCACCGGGCCGCCGAGGAGGACGTCGCCCTGCGCCATGAGGCGGGCGACCCCGGGGTGCGCGGTCTCGGCCGTCCCGAAGCACTTTCGCGCCTCGCGCTCCTTGTCGTAGTCGAAGATGTCGGTCACCTGCATGATTCCCATCAGCTTCCCATCGGGATCGCGCAGGGCGATCTCCTCCCCGACCGTGAGCGTGGCGGCCTGCTCCCTCGTGACCGCCTTGGTGACCGGGAGCGCCCAGACCAGCCCGTCGGACAGGCGCATCGAGTCGACGACGGTGTCGTAGTCGGCCTGGCGCATGAAACCGGTGAGCGGCGAGAGCGCGCCGACGCCGATCATCTCCAGGTCGCTCGCCTCGCGGTCGTCGAGGTCGAAGTGCTTGAGCGCCTTGGCATGCTCGATGGCCTGCAGCCGCTTCTCGCCGGTGAGCTCGCGATTCACGAGCGTCCCGCCGTGGGGGGCGATGGGGCCGGGAACGCGCTTCCCCTGCTCGACCCGGCGCGCCAGCTCGGCACGGTCAGCTGCAACGACGCCGGCCGCGAGGTAGCCGCGCTCCTCCAGCAGGCGGATGACGCGCTGGGCGCTCTGCTCGATCGATTCCGCCGCCGTGTCGAGGACCAGCTCGGGGTTCACCGGTTCCTCGTACGGGTCGTTCACCCCGGTGAAGCCCTGGATCTCCCCGGCCATGGCCTTCTTGTACATCCCCTTCACGTCGCGCTCGATCAGGACGTTCATGGGCGCGCGGACGTAGACCTCGAGGAAATCGCCGATCTCGGTGCGTGCGTTGTCGCGCATGCGGGCATATGGCGAGATGAAGCACGACAGCACCACGACGCCGTTGCGCGTGAGGACCTTGGCGACGAAGGTCACACGCTCGATGTTCCTGTCCCGGTCCTCCTTGGAGAAGCCGAGGTCGCGGCAGAGGCTCTGGCGCACCACGTCCCCGTCGAGGCGCTCCGACAGGATATGGCGCTCCTGCAACAATTCATGTACGCGCCGGGCAACGGTGGTCTTGCCCGACCCTGAAAGTCCGGTGAACCAGACGGTGACGCCTCTGCTCATGTCTTTACCTGGTGGAGAGATGGAAGTGCCGACGCTGCTACGCTTTCGCCCCCTCGTGCGTCCTCGTGGACGGGGCCCTCGGATAACAATAGTCGCGCCGGCCAGCGCCAGACGTCGCGCCGCGCGAAGGGTGCCCGAGGCTCCGGGAGGGGGGTGGGGGATCGTTCGTGCCCTGATCTTGCAATAGCGTTGCCTCGCAGGTCGACCCGGACGATCCTTCGCCGCTGGCGACCGCGGCTCGGCGCGCCTTCACGACGGGTGGCTCAGCCCCCCCGCAACACTCCAGGAGAGAGCTACGTGTATATCGGTCCCGACTCCCTGATGCCGATCGCGTCCGTCTTTGCCGCCATCGCCGGCTTCTTCCTCATGTTCTGGCGACGGGTGGTGGGTGCCGTGAAGCTGATCGCGTCGAAGTTGTCCTCCAAGCAATAAGGGGCGGCGGCGCGCCCGCCCCCTCCGTCCCCCGATCCGGACGTGCGGCGCGCGCGGAAGGTCATCGTCATCGGTCTCGACGGGTTCGCCCCCGACATCGTCGAGCCCATGTTGCAGCGCGGTGAGCTTCCGCACCTCGAGCGGCTTCGCCGCATGGGCGGCTATGCGCGACTGGCGACGACCACGCCGGCGCAGACTCCCGTCGCCTGGTCCACCTTCGCCACCGGGGTGAATCCCGGTGGACACGGGATCTTCGACTTCCTTCGCCGCGACCCCGCGACCTACCTCCCCGACCTGTCGCTCAGCAGGTACGAGCAGGAGAGCGCCTGGCTCCCCCCGCGCGCGGTGAACCTGCGCCGCGGGACGCCCCTGTGGGAGGACCTGGCGGACGCGGGGATCCCGGCCACCGTCCTCCGCTGCCCGGCCACCTATCCCCCGGACCGGCTCGCGGGGCGCCTCCTGTCAGGGATGGGGGTCCCCGACATTCGGGGGGGCCTCGGAACCGCGACGATCCTCTCGGAGGACCCGGCGGCACGCGCTCGCGAGAGCGAGGTCCTCGTGCGACTCGAACGTGCGGGCGAGCGCCTGCACGGCCACCTCGTGGGGCCCCGTCACCCGAGGACGCGCGTCGATGTCACGGCACCGCTCACCCTGACGGTCGATCGAGGTGCCGGGATCGCCACCGTGGAAACCCACGGCGAGCCCGCGCGCCTGTCGGTGCGCCTGGGGGAGTGGAGTGACTGGTTGCAGCTGACGTTCCGCGCCGGGCGCCTGGCACGCGTGCGCGCGACCATGCGCTTCCTCCTGGTGCGCACCGAGCCGCACGTGGAGCTGTACGCCTCGCCCGCCAACTTCGACCCGCGCGCCCCGCTGTATCCCATCTCGCACCCGGCACACTACGCCGCCGAGCTGGCCCGGGCGCTGGGGCGGCCGTACTACACCACGGGGATGGTGGAGGACCACGCCGGCCTGTCCAACGGGCGCTTCTCCGAGGAGGCGTACCTCGCGCAGTGCGAGGAAGTGATGCGCGAGCGAGAGACGATGATGCAGTTCGAGCTGGCGCGCCTCCGCGACGGATTCTTCTTCGTCCTCTTCGACACGCCTGACCGCGTGCAGCACATGTTCTGGCGCTTCCGCGAGCCGGGGCACCCGGCCAACGGCGAGGACCGCGCGCGCGTCCGCGAACTCGCCCACGTCATCGAGGAACACTATCGGCGCTGCGATCGCGCCGTGGGGATGGCAATGGCGGCGATGGACGACGAGACCCTCTTCCTGGTCCTCTCCGACCACGGCTTTGCCTCGTTCCAGCGCGGGCTCAACCTCAACAACTGGCTGCACGAGCAGGGGCTGCTGGTCCTGCGCGGGGGCGCTGCGCCGCGCGCCTCCACCCCAGACTTCCTGCGAGAGGTCGACTGGGGGCGCACGCGCGCCTATGCACTGGGGCTCGGGAGCATCTACCTGAACGTCGCCGGGCGCGAACGCGACGGGATCGTTCCGGTCACGGAGGCGCCGGCGCTCGGCGGGCGCATTGCAGCTGCCCTCTCCGGCCTGCACGACTCGGCGCGTGGAGCGGTGGCCGTGCTCGGTGGACGCACGCGAGCCGAGCTGTACCGCGGGACGTACGCCGACGAGTCACCGGACGTCGTCGTCGACTTCAACGCCGGATATCGCGTCTCGTGGGCCACCGCGCTGGGTGGCTTCGGCGATGCCACGTTCGAGGACAACACGCGCAAGTGGGGGGGCGACCACATCGTCTCACCCGCGCTCGTCCCGGGCGTCTTCTTCTCGAACCACCGATTCGATCCTGCGGACCTCGCCATGATTGACATGGCGCCGAGCATCCTCGACACGCTCGGAGCTGCCCCGCGTCCCGTGCACGAAGGGCGCGCGCGGTTTGCCCATCACTGCTCTCGCGCGGCGGAACGGTGATCCGGACGCCGCCCCTGCACGTAGCACCAAAGTTGCTACTGACGGGTGCGCCACCGAGGGTGCCGTCGGACGAACGACAGTCCCGTCCCCAGCCGCCTCGCTCATCGGCGCGTCCCCTCGACGGCGACGCGGCCGACCGCCTCCCAACCCCGACCCCGTCACGCTTCATGAATGACCCGGTCGTCACTGCCGTGAAGAGTAACGTCCTCGACGCCTTCCTTCCCGGCGCCGATCCGTCGGAACTGGCCGACGACACGCCGCTCATCTCGACCGGCATCCTCGACTCGCTGGCGACGGTGCGCCTCGTCACATTTCCCGAGGATCAGTATCGGATCGCGGTCGCCGCGCACGAGGCGAGCGCCGACCACCTCGACACGCTCACGCAGATCGCCGACCTCGTGCGGTCAAAGCTCCAGCCCTAGCGGAGATCGTCCATGAGCCCTCGCTCGCGCCGCATCCTCGACGTCCTGCTCGCCGCCGCGGCCTTCGCCCTCGCGGCCGGGTTGTTTCACGCCATCGTCTCCTGGATCCGGCGCGAACTGTTGCACGACCTCCTGCGCACCTGGATGTCGCCAGACACCGCGTGGATGGCGCCGCTGGGCTATGTGGTCATCTTCCTCCCGCTCGCCTTGCTGCTGGTTGCGGTCGCCGCGGCGCTCCCCCGCCTCCCCGCGCTGCGCGTGGCAACCTTCCTCTTCGCCTCGCTCGCGGCCTTCGGCGGCCTCCTCCTCTTCCCGCGGCTGCACCAATACGCGTCGCTCATGCTCGGCCTCGGGATCGGGGTGCGAACGGCAGCGATCATCGACGCCGATGCGTCGCGCTGGCGCCCTCGGCTGGCTCGCACCGCGTTGCTCCTCGCGCTCGTTACGCTGGGAGCCTGGGGATACCAAACTGGACGGCGCGCCCTGCACGAACGGAACGCGACTGCCGCGTTAGGTCCGGCTCCCGCGGGGGCGCCCAACGTCCTCCTCCTCATCCTCGATACGGTACGCGCCAGCTCGATGTCCCTCTACGGGGAGGGGCGCCCGACAACGCCGAAGCTCGACGCCTTCGCGCAGACGGCCGTCACCTTCGATTGGGCGTTCTCGACTGCACCGTGGACGCTCCCTTCGCACGCGTCGATCTTCACGGGTCGCTATCCCAGCCAGCAGGCCGGCGATTGGACGCGTCCCCTCGACGGAGCGCACGCCACCCTGGCCGACGTCTTCGCCTCGTACGGCTACGCCACGGCAGGCTTCACTGCCAACCTGGTTGCCACGCCTCGCGGCTTCGGCCTCGACCGCGGCTTTGCTCGCTACGAGGATCATCGTCGCTCGCTGGGGCAGGTGGTCCTGTCCACCACCCTTGCCCAGGCCGGCTCACTCCGCGACGCGTGGGACCAGCTCGTGCACGCGCATTGGATGGGTGGGGCGGCGCGCGCGCTCGCCCGCTTCGACTTCGAGCCGCGGTTCTCCTATCCGGACAATGCTCCCAAGTCGGCCGACATGATCACGGGTGCATTCCTGCGCTGGCAGCAGGAGCACCCCGACCGGCCCTACTTTGCCTTCCTGAACTTCTTCGACGCGCACGGGCCGTACTCATCGCCCGCGCGGTACGACACGCTCTTCGGTCCCAGCGATCGCGGGCTAGACAAGTACGAGCGCGCCGTCCGCTACCTCGACGACGCCCTCGCCGCCCTTCGCGACGCGCTCGCGGCGCGCGGAACCCTCGACAACACGATCGTCGTGATCACGGCGGATCACGGGGAGCAGTTCGGTGAACACGGCCTCGGGTGGCACAGCAACTCACTCTACGAACAGCTGCTGCACGTCCCGCTCATCATCCGCTATCCGTCGCGCGTGCCGGCGGGCAGGCGCGTGACGCAACAGGTCTCGCTCCGTGACCTGGCCGCAACGCTGGTCGAGCTCAGCGGCCTCCCCGATCCACGAGGATTGGGGGGGACGTCGCTCGCCGCGACGTGGAGATCGCCCGAGGCGCGCGGGAGTGCCGCCGTCTCCGAAGTGAGTCGCGGCGTCAATCCCGACTCCGGCGCGCTCAATGCGTGGGGGAATATGCGCTCGCTGGCCGACGATTCGCTGCACTACATCAGGAATGGAGACGGGTCGGTGGAGCTCTACGCGTACCGACGCGACCCACGCGAGGAGTCGAACCTCGCGAAGGGTGCGCATCGCCTGCTCGTGCCCGCGCTCGACTCCGCCCTCCGGCGGGCGCTCGCCGATTCCATGCCGTCGGCGACCTCGGTGCCGCGATGAGTGCGCCCTCGAGGGACGCCGAGGGCGCGACCCGCCGTCCAGTCGCCACGCTGGTCGACGTGTGGTGGCTGGCCGTGGCAGGCGCGGTCGCCGCCGCGCTGCTCCACACCGCCTTCACCGAATTCCGCTATCGGATCCTGCACCAACTCACCTGGGTCAGCCGCGAGTTCGCATGGCTGGCACTCGGCGGCTACCTGGTGGCATTTCTCGCGCTGGGGATCCCGGTCGTCGCCGTGGTGCTGGTGCTGCGACGTCGCCTGCCGCTCGTACTGGTGGCGTCCGTCCTTGCGTCCGTGACGGCATTCTCGGTGCTCCTCCTCGCGCAGCAGCTGCATTCGTATGCCCAGCTGGCCCTCGCCGCCGGGGTCGGTGTCCAGTGCGGCGCATGGATTGCCCGGCAACCTGGGCGTCGCATGCGGCTGACGCGGGCGCTGGCGGTCGCGGGGGCGTTCGTGTTGGGATTCGCCGGCCTCGCCGCAGGCGCGCGACATCGCTTCGGCGAGGCGGGGCGCGTCGCATCGCTTCCCGAAGCCCGGCCCGGCGCGCCTAACGTGATCCTCCTGATCCTCGACACGGTGCGCGCCTCGAGCCTGAGCCTCTACGGCTACGAGCGTCGCACGACCCCGGTGCTCGAGTCGTTGGCGCCCGAGGCGTCCGTCTTCGACCAAGCCCACTCGGTTGCGCCGTGGACCGCCCCATCGCACGCCAGCATGATGACGGGCGCCTACGCCAGCCAGGCCGGCGCAGACTACCTGCACCCCATGCACGACTCGCTCCCCACCCTCGCGGAGCGCCTGGGCGAACGCGGGTACGTGTCCGGCGCCTTCATGGCCAACACGGGCTATGCCGGCTACCAGGTCGGTCTGTCCCGGGGGTTCACGCACTACGAGGACTATCCCCTCACCCTGCAACAGGCGCTCTGGAGTACCACGCTATCGCAGACGGGATCGGGGCAACTCCTCATGGACGGGATCTTCAAGGGCGAGCGATGGCGCGTGCGCGAGGCGATCACGCATCCTCGACTGCGCACCGTGACGGTCCGGACGTCCCAGACACCGACCGCTGCACAGATCGCGGACCACTTCTTCCAGTGGCGCGACGGTGTCGGGGAACGCTCGTACTTTGCGATGCTGAACTTCATGGACGCGCATGGCCCTCACGACCCACCGGATGGCTTCCGCTATCGATTCGAGCGGGGGCGTGAGGGAAGGGATCGGTATGACGGGGGGATCGCTTACGAGGATAGCGTGATCGGGACGATCGTCGAGCGTCTGCGTGGGCGCGGTGACCTGGATCGGACCATCCTTGTCGTCACCTCGGACCATGGCGAGCAGTGGGGCGAACATGGCCTGTTTGGCCACACCAACTCGCTCTACCGGACGTTGCTACGGGTCCCGCTACTGGTGCGGGCCCCCGGTCGAGTTCCCGCCGGTCGGCGCATTTCGGACGTTGTGTCCCTTCGCGACCTCGCGGCCACGCTCCTCGACCTGGTGGGCGGAACGGGACGCTCGCTCCCCGGGACCTCCCTCGCCGTCACGTGGCGAAGCGACGGCGCCGTGTCACCCAGCCCTGCGCTCGCCGAGGCGGCGGCTGCGGTGAATCCCTCGCCGAACAATCCGACGCGATTCGGGCCACTGCGTGGGATCATCGACTCCAGCTGGCACTACATGCGCGACGGCCGGGGAGTCGAACAGCTCTTCGACTGGCGCGACGATCCCGCCGAAGTGCGCGACCGCGCATCGACGTCAGAAGCCGCAGCCATCATCGCGACCCATCGCGCGATCATCGCGAAAACGCTGGGAACTCCCTGGCCTCCCCCGCGTAGGGGGCTGCACTAGTTCTTACGTCACGGGACCGAGGACGCGCCTAGCAGCGAGTCGAGACGCTGCTGCATCTCCTGCACTTTCTCCTCGTCGTCGAGCTCGCGCGTGGCGAAGGGGTCACGAGCGATGTCGTAGAGTCTGGATTCCTGCCCGCGATCGGCCGCCCGGCGCAGCAGGAACGACGTCCCTTCCACCAACGCGTCTTCATGCACGTCCGCATATCGCAGCGTCAGGAGCACCGCGCTGGCGGCGGCGGGCGCTGCGGCTTCCGTCGCGGCACCGTGGATGGGGAGTCCGCGACCGAATCTCGTCGCGTCCGGGAAACCCAGCGCCTCGAGCACGGTGGAGGCAAGCGCCCGGATGCTGACAGGGACGTCGACGATCTCGGCCCGCTGGTTCGCCTTGGAAAGGATGACCAGGAGTGGGACGCGCGTCTGCTCCGGATACAGGCTCGAGCCATGCCCCTCCGGGTCGTGGTCACGAGTCCCCTCCGCCCCGAACGATTCCCCATGGTCGGACGTGATCACGATGAGCGTGTTGTCGAGCACGCCTCGCGTCCGCAAGTCCGCCAGGATGCCCGCGATCTCGCCGTCCACCACGCGAAGCGATGAATCGTACGCGGCGCGAACCTGGTCGGCGTCCGGGTCGTCCTCCCAGGCGGGGTGTGACAGCCGGCGGCGGTGCAGCGCCTGGTTCACGTCCATGAGGCACACGTACGCGAAGAACGGGCGCCCATGATAGTCGTCGATGAATCGCGCCAGCGCCGAGCGCAGCGAAGGGGCCTGTCTCCCGTATCCCGAATCGTGCACGCCCATTGCCATGAGGATCGGCTTCACGGCGCGGTAGCCGGCCAGGCGCTGCACGACGTCGATAGCGCGATACGCCTCGAAGCGTGCGAATCCCCGCCCGAGATGCTCGGGGACGACCCAGGACGAATTACCCGAGAACGCCCCGGTCGCGTAGCCGTGTTCCGCCAACACCTCGGGGAGCGTGGGCACTTCCGACCTCAGCCCGATCCCCGGCCAGTCGGCACCATGCTCGTGCGGGTAGCGTCCGGTCAGGAGCGATGCCTGTGAGGGGAGCGACCACGATGAGGTCGACCAGGCTTGCCGGTACCACGTCCCCACATCGTGCAGGCTGTCAATGGTTGGCGCCAGCATCGAGCGGACGTCGCGTGCAAAGCGATCCCGGCGCACCGTGTCGAGGACGAGGATCAACACGTTCTTCGCCCCGACGGCGGCGGCGGGGAGCGCACCCGCAACCCGCCATTCGGCGTACCGGGTCACCCCCGTGGTGATCAGGGACAGGACGGCGACCACGAGGGGGAGGACAAGCAGCCGCTGCGCGAGCATTCCCGTCGCGGACACAATCCGGCTCCCGAACCTGCGCGTCAGGAGCACGGCCGCCCCCAGGGCGAGGAGTAGCGCGCTTGGAAGGAAGAGGACTTCGAGGGTGATGAGCGGAATCGCGAGCATCCCAAACAGCGCGCTGCCGACGATCAAGGTGTCGAACCGCGAACCCAACCGTCTCCGCCAAAGGGTGCCGATCAGCGACAGCCCAGCGCTCGCGGCGGCGAAGACGATGGCGTTGGCGAGTGGCGCAATCCACACGACATCGAGGGGGGCCTTGTGCGGCGAGAGGATCGTCGGGACATGTCGAGTGGCGGCGAGCAGCGCACCCTCGGCCAGTCCGGCCAGCAGGCCGGCCCATGCGCCGACTGCCACCAGTCGCCACGACCGGAGCGGCGTGGAACCGTCGGCAGTCGTCGGGCTGTCGGCCGTCGCCATCAGGGCCGATCCGGTGAGTTGGCGTGCGGTGGCGCGAAGTGCGCGCGCAGCTCGCCTTCCAGCCGAGCCCGGTCCGCCGCGACGGACGGAATCCGGGCAAGGTCGTGCTGTTGCCCGGGGTCAGCGTCGACGTCGAACAGCTCGACGCGCCCGTCCTCGTGCTCGAGCAGGGTGAATCGCCCCTCCATGAGGCCGCGGATGTCGCCGCTCGCCGCTGGGTACCAGGGCTTCAGGTGCCGGCGTGCCCTCACGATCGACAACGCAGGCGATCCCACCGCATCGCTCGCCGCTTCGGCGCCACCGTTCGCCACCGCGCCGCTCACCGCCGTGCGGCACCTCGACAGGAGCGAGCTTCCGGGGAACGCACCGCGGCCCAGCGGCGTCAGCTCGCTGATCGTGGCGGCGATGTCGCGCAGGCTCACCCAGTCGCTCACGACGCAGCCACGCATTGCCTTTCCCGGCAGGCGCACGAGGAGGGGGACGTGCACCTCGGGGAGATACAGGCTCGAACCATGGTTGAGGAAGCCGTGCTCGCCGAATGCCTCGCCGTGGTCTGCGGTCACGATGATCACGGTGTTGTCGAGCTGGCCCCGCGCCTCGAGGTCCCGGAACAGGCGCTGCAGCTCCGCGTCCAGATACGCGATCGCCCCATCATAGGCGTCCCGCAGCCCGTGCACGTCCGATGAATCGCGCTGGTGGCGCGACTCGGCGTAGACAGACCGAACGCGCGGCGGACGCGCGGCGAACATCAGGTCGTACGGCGCTGGCGGGTCGTACGGCATGTGCGCGTCGAAGAAGTTGAGGAAGGCGAACCACGGGCGCCCCCTGGGAATCCCGTCGAGCCAGTCGGTGAACTCGCCCGACACGACCGGGGCGTCCTTCACGCCGGCCTCCACGTACGACTGCGTCGCCAGGTTCCAGATTCGCATGAGCAAGCGATTGAGCGTCGACGCCCCGAAGAGCTCGCTCACCGACATGGGGTAATCGCGGTAGCGCTGGAACCCATGATCCAGTCCGTGCAGGTACGAGCCATACACGGTGTTGGCCACGAACCCTCCGGTGCGATATCCCACCGCGCCGAGCGTCTCGGCGAGCGTCGGAGCGTCGTGCTCGAGCGGCTCATCGTATCCGACTCGCAGCTCGAACGGATAGCGCCCCGTGAAGATCGAGGCGTGGCTGGGGAGTGTCCACGGCGCGGCGGCGATGGCCCGGTCGAATCGGATGGCGTCGACTGCAAAGCGTTCGAGCCCCGGCGTCGTGGGGCGATCGTATCCGTACACGCTCAGGTGCGAAGCCCGCACGGTGTCGAGGATGAGGAGCAGGACGTTCGGTGCGCCGTCAGGGGCGACCGGAAGGGCAGCCACCGCCCGCCGCTCATGCATGGCACGCTGCACGTTCCAGGCGACACCCCCGAGTGCGGAGACTGCCGCCAGGACGACGGTCGCGCGCCGCGCCACTCGAGCGATCCGCCCGGGTGACCCCTCCGCCACCCGCAACGCGACCGCGGCAATGCCGGCCGCGGCGATGCACTGCGCCACGATGTGCAACCGGCGCGACACGAGGGCGATCTCGAACGCCCCCAGCCACGCGACGGCGCCAAGAACCCAGCGCCACGGTGCGGGGTCCCCCCGCATGCGCGCCAGCGTGAAGGCGACCCAACCGAACAGGGCGAACAGTGGGAGGTTCGCGAGCCCTCCCATCCAGATCGCCTGGGGATTGAGGTAGAATGAATTGTCGAACGTCGAGGCGACGTGCCGCAGCAGTACCCTGACGAGGAGCTCCCCGAGACCCGCCGCGATAGCGGCGCTGAAGACGATGGTCGCGGCGGCCGGGACGTCGCCCTCGGGCGGAACGCCCCGGACAGAACGAGATGCTGTCGGGTCCGGATTCTGGGTCACGCGTCTGGTCAATGCAGGAGATGTGCCTTCGAATGGAGGCAAATCTGCACATCCGCGGACCGCATGGCACGGTCTGTCCGAATATCTTTCTTGATTCGTGGCGCGCAATTTTCGGCCGCGCCATCACGAGCGCGAGGAGCAGGCGCGCGGATTGCACGTACCGCTACGCGATCGGGCGTGAATGCCTGTGCCCAATGCGGCGCGTCCTGTCGATCCA
This sequence comes from Gemmatimonadetes bacterium SCN 70-22, assembly GCA_001724275.1. NCBI lineage: Bacteria > Pseudomonadati > Gemmatimonadota > Gemmatimonadetes bacterium SCN 70-22. The sequence continues at coordinate 35,812 of MEDZ01000076.1, read as the reverse complement.
TCCCTGTGTTCCCGACGTTCATCACTCGTTCATGTTGCGCTATCGCGTCTTCGGCGGCGTCCTGTCGGCTCCCTTCCCATTCCCGGAACTCCGGAGCGTCGAGGATGGCGCGGAGGCGGACTGGACGCTTTGCGTCGAGGACTCCCCGCCCCCGGAGCTGCCCTGCACACTCGTCGGCCGTGACGAACTGACCACCGGGATCGAGGCTGCACTTCATCAGACGCCACGTGGACTTCGGCTCGTCTTCGACGACACGGGGACCTTCGACGTTACGTCGTCCGGAGCCGAGGTCACGTGGTATCCCGTTGCGAACAGCGACCGGGAACTCGTCCGCATCGACATCCTCGGCCGGGTCCTCGCCGTAGCCACACACGAGCAGGGTCTCCTGTGCCTTCACGGAAGCGGCGTCGCCATCGGCGGGAGCGGAATCGGCTTCCTTGCGCCGAAAGGTTCGGGCAAGTCGACGCTGGCGCTGACACTCGCCTCGCTCGGAGCACGGCTCCTCACCGACGACACGCTGCCAGTCGATCCGAGGGAGGCGATCGCGCGGCCCGGGGTGCACTCGGTGCGACTGTGGAGCGATGCCGCCGAGCGTTTCGGAACGCTGGGGGACTGGCGCGTGGGCCTCAGCCAGAAACGCACCTTCGACGCGCTCCCCGCTGACCTGGTGCAGCACGACCCTGTCCCCCTTGCCGCTTTGTACGAGCTGATCCCGGTCGAGGGAAGAGCCGGGGCGCCGCTCGTACAGCGCACCGTGCTTCCCGCGGCGCTGGCCACCGTCACGCTGATGACGCATTCCAAGCTCGGGGTACTCATGGGCGGCGTCGAGTCGATCCGCGTCTTCGACCGCTGTGCGACACTGGCGTCGCACGTTCCGGTGTACCGGCTCGAGGTGGCGCGCACCCTCGAGTCCGTCGAATCGGTGGCCAGGACCATCGTCGGCTGGCATTCGTGACGTCGCTGCTCGCCCTCGTGGGCGCCCCGGCCGCGCTCGACGACCATGGGGTGCGCGCGCTGCTTGCTCCAGCTGGCATGGCGGACGATGCGACCGTGGCCCTCCACCGTCCCGCTCCCGATGTCGTTCTCGGAGTTGCGTCACCGGCGTGGGACGAGCGCGCGGAGCATAGGGTCGCCACTGACGGCCGCTACACTGTGATCGCCCACGCGGCCTTGTTCTATCGTGACGCGCTGAATGCCGCGCTGATGCGCGCGGCCGAGCCGCCGCTTTCCCGCGAGGCTCCGGCCGCGACGGCGATCCTGGCTGCGGTGCGTGCGTGGCAGTGGCGTGCCGTCGACCATCTGGAGGGGGAGTTCGCCTTCGTCGCATGGGATGCGAAGGAGCACGTCCTCTTTGCGGCACGAGACCACTCGGGAGCGCGCACCCTGTTTCACGCCGACATCGGCAGTGGCATTGCCGTGGCGACCAGGCTGCGCCAGGTGCGCGCAGTCCCCGGCTGTCCGCACGGGTGGAACGTGATTGCGCTGTGCGAAGATGCGGCAGACATCGACCTCGCCGTTCCGACAGAGACGGCCTGCACGGCCATCCATCGCATTCCGAGTGGGCATGCGTTGCAGTGGAGCGCGGAGCGCAAGGGTTCCGTCCGGCGGTGGTGGGAGGTACCGGTCTTCGAGCAAGACTCGGGCGTACCGTTCGAGGAAGGAGCCGAGGAACTGCGCCGCCTGCTCGCGGAAGCCGTGGCGGAGCGAACCGATCTACCGCGTGGGACCGCCGTCATGCTGAGCGGCGGCTACGATTCCCCGGCGATCTATGCCGCGGGAAATTGGCGGCTGGGGAGCGGAGGAAGTGGGGCCGCGCTACGGTCGGTGTCATTCTCTCATCCGGCCGGCGACCCCGGACGCGAGGACGAGCTGATCGAGGCGACCACGCGGCGTTGGGGGGCGGAGCCACATTTCATCCCGATCGGCGATGTTCCGGACTTCGAACCGTCGCTTGCCCGGGCCCGCCGTCGCGACGAACCGATCTACCATTCGTACGAGCTGTGGAACCGAGCGCTGGCGCGTGGGTGTCGCCATGAAGGGGCGCACGTCGCCCTGAACGGCAACGGCGGCGACCCCTGGTTCTCGACCTCTCCCGTATTCCTCGCCGACCTCCTTCGCCAAGGACGGCTGCTCGAGTTCCGCCGGGAGTGGAAGGTGCTGCTCGGCCGAGTGACGCCGTACCGTGTCTTCAAGACCGCGGTACAGCCAAATCTGTCCCCGGCAATTCTTGCCGCGCTGGCGTGGGTGCGTGGCGGACGCCCGCTGAGCGACCATCATGTGCGTCACCCCCCGGCATGGATTGCCGATCCGTTGCGGCGAAGTCGCGACCTCCTGGCGCGTCGGCGCATCGACTGGCCGCGGCGGCGGGGCGAGGGGCTCTCGGCGCTGGGACGCACGTGGTTTCTGCGGGCCTCGTACCCCGAGCGCATCACGGCGTTGGTGTTCGCGATTTGTCAGGGGGAGGGTGTAGAGTTGCGGACCCCCCTCCTCGACAACCGGATTGTCCGGTTTGCCGCCACGCGCCCGCGCTGGGAAAGCAATTCCGGGAGACAGAACAAGCACCTGCTGCGATATTCGATGCGGGGTCTGCTCCCTGATGAGGTCGTCGCGCCGCGGGCGGAGCGTACGGGGACACCGGTGACGTACCTGGGCCGGACGCTTCGTGCGCACCTGCGCGAGGGACGGGAGGGATTCGGGGCTGGCATGCTTCTCGCGGACCTCGGAGTCGTAGACCACCGTAAGTTGTTGGAGGAGGTCGACAGTTACCTGGCTGGAAGGTCGGACGATCTCGAGCGGGCCCATGCGCTGCTGACGGCGCTGCAGGCCGAGTGGTGGCTCCGATCGACCGAGTAGGGCGCGGTGCAAGGGTTTCCCGGGAGGGAGCGGAGGAAGTTGCCCTTGCCTTGAACGATCGAGGTGTCTTAGAATTGCGGTCACAGGGGATCGCATGGTGCCGGGGCCAGTGCCCGGAGTCTTAGGGAGGATCTATCTACATGTACAAGTCTCCTGAACTGACCAAGTTCGGAACGTTTCGCGAGATCACGCTGCAGGGCCGCTACGGCGTGCTCGACGGCGCGGCTACGCGGAACGACGGCTGCACTTCGGATCCCAGCGCTCGCTGCTCCTGAGTCGTCTGGGTAGGTCCTAAAGGTCGGTCGGATTCGCCCCGGCTGGTCTCACGACCATCTAACGTGCAACTGACACAGCGCTGCTCCCTGAAACAGGGGGCAGCGCTGTCGTGCTTGCATGGCATCGCGCTGCTCGAAGTCCGCGTAGTGCAGGTCGAAATGCGCCCGGCGTGCCGCGAAGCTCGCTACCTCGCGGATCGCTGCAGAGCGCTATCGGTCCAGCAGAAGCGCGGCGATTCGCTGGGCTGCGTCTCCGGTGCCATATAGCGGAGGTTGCTGGGTCGACGGGCGTCGGAATTCCGGTACGATGCGGCGGAGTGCCGATGCGTCGTCACCTACCAGGGTGTTCCACCCGCTGGCCAGTGTTTCGACCCACTCCGTCTCCGGGCGCAGGGTGAAGCACGGGACGCCGAAGAAGTACGCCTCCTTCTGGACGCCACCCGAGTCGGTGATGATGGCGCGCGCCCCCTGCTCGAGGCGCAGCATGTCCAGGTAGCCGACCGGATCGATCAGGCGAAGGCGCGAGAATGCGGTGCGCGGAGCGTGCTCCGTGAGCCGAGCGCGCGTCCGCGGGTGGAGGGGGAGGACGACCGGCGCGTCGAGCTCGTCCAGGGCGCGCAGCAGGGCCAGCAGGCGCTCGCCGCCGTCGGTGTTGTACGCGCGATGGATCGTGGCGAGGTAGTAGCCGCCGTCACCCGCGCGGCATTCCTCGAGGATGCGCGAGCGCTCGCGCGCCATCGCGCCGAAGTGGAGGACGGCGTCATACATGACGTCGCCCACCAGGTGCACCCGCCGCGTCACCCCCTCTCGTGCGAGGTTGTCCACCGCCGTTTGCGTCGGGCAGAGGAGGAGCTCGGAGCAGTGATCGGTCAGGACCCGGTTGTGCTCCTCCGGCATGCTGCGATTGAACGACCGGAGCCCCGCCTCGACGTGGGCGATCGGGATCCCCAGCTTGCACGCCGCCAGGGCGCCGGCCAGGGTGCTGTTGGTGTCTCCGTAAACGAGTGCCCAGTCGGGACGCTGGTCGATCATGACGCGTTCCAGCGCCTCGAGCATGCGCCCGGTCTGCATGCCGTGCGAGGCGCTGCCGACGTCGAGGTTCTGGTCCGGGCGGCGGATCCCCATTTCCTCGAAGAACACCTGCGACATCCGTTCGTCGTAGTGCTGCCCCGTGTGGACGAGGTGCTCGTCGATTCCGGCTTCGCGGAGGGCGCGTCCCACCGGCCAGGCCTTGATGAACTGCGGGCGGGCACCGACGACGGTCAGGACCTTCATGCGGGGGCGCTTCATCCGGGGGGTGGGACGTCAGGCGCGCGCCGGCGTCAAGTACGCTCGCATGCCGCGGAAGTAGAGCATCACGCCGACCGGCGCCAGCACGAGGAGGAGGATGCGCATCTGCAGCATCACTTCCGCCCCGCCGCCCAGGCCGGCATGACCGTAGAGCGACGCCACGGCCGCCTCGGTGAAACCGATCCCCCCCGGCGTGATGGGGACGTTGTTGAGGACGAAGGCGAGGGAGGCGAGGAATCCCCCGAGCATGGCGACCGCCACGGGAATTCCCGCCAGCTGCAGGGCGGCAATGCTGGCCGCCATGCAGAAGTTCGAGACGACCGACCAGACGACGCCCCAGACGAGCGCGGCGGGGTACTGGCGGTACACGTGGATGGTATCGAGGACCCGTCGGGGGTATCCGCCGAGCGGGAAGGTGCGGAGGAGGAAGCGGACGGGGGCGCTCGCGAGCCCGCGTCGCGACAGGGCGACCAGGATCGCCGCCGCCAGCGCGCCAGCGCCGGCCGCCGAGACCAGGAGAATCGAAAGGACGACGGGGCTCGTGCGCACGATGCCGGGAAAGCACGGCGCAAGGGCGACGGGGAGGAGGAGCAGTCCCATCAGGCCGAGCACGCGATCCAGGAGGCAGATTGTGGCGATCTCGGTGCGGTGCCCGGCGTGCCCGTCAGACGCAAACCAGACGCGGACCAGGTCGCTCCCGATCGTCGGCAGGACGAAGTTCGCGGCGTTGCCCATCAGCGTCAGGCGAAGCGAGTTGGCGAGGGTCAAGCGAAAGCCGCGCGCCGCGGTGAGGACGCAGAATCGCCACGACCCGATCGCCAGCCCCAGCAACAACAGGGCGAGGGCAAGGAGCGACAACGGCCAATGCAGCACCAGCCCCTTCAACTTGGGCCACTCGATGAGTCCTCCGCGCGCCAGCAGGGTCAGCAGTGCGACCGCCAGCGCGGCACGCCCAATCGACCACGCGCGCCGCCTGGCCGTCAGCGACAGCGCCACGGCGCACCTCCGGCAGCCAGCGGGAGGGCGGCCGTGCACTGCCTGATGCCGGCACTGGACTTGTGCGCCCCGGTGGGAGCGCACCGGTCTGAAGTCGGACCAATCGGGCTCACGAGACGACGGCTGCGGCGCTCCCCAGGCGCCGGCGCGGGAGCTGCTCGCCATCCACGAAGGCCCGGAACCAGAGCTCGAGCGACAGGAGCCCCCACAACTGCCGCCCGAACGCGGCCTCTCCTGCGAGCAGCCGTTCCACCCCCCCTATGCGATACACGCCCCGCTGGCGCGCACGGTCGCTGAGCAGCACGTCGCCCACGAATTCACGAATGGGACCGTGGAGCCACTCGGTGAGCGGGACCGGGAAGCCCATCTTGTCGCGGCGCGAGAAGACGACGTCGGGGATGAAGGGCTGGACGGCCTCGCGGAAGATGCGCTTGGAATCGCCTCCCTTGAAGCGCATGGCGGGCGGCATGCGCGTGACCAACTCGGCGATGCGGTGATCCAGCAGCGGGACGCGCGACTCGAGCGAGACCGACATGCTGGTGCGATCCTCGACCTGGAGCAACGCCGGCAGGAGCGTCTTGAGGTCGAAGTTCGTCATCTTGTTGAAGTACGACTTGGTCGAGGGGTTGTTGAAGATCTGGGCGTACGACTGGAACATCCGATCGTGCGCGGTGGGTCCCCAGACGTCGCCGCTGATGAGCGACTCGGCATCCTCGATGCGCGAGACGAGGCGGAAGTAGCGCCGATCCATCTCCTCGAACAACCCGTCCTTGAAGAAGCCCTGGAGCATCGGCCGGTACTGCTTCAGCATCCCCAGTGACGGCTCGATGGAGTCCCAGGTGACCACGTAGCGCGGGTCGCTCCCGGTCCCGTAGATCGCGCCCTTGAGCGCCTGCTCGAGGTATGCGACGAGGTAGCGCGCATAGCCGCCGAACAGCTCGTCGCCTCCCTGGCCACCGAGCACGACCTTCACATGGTCGCGCGCGAGCTTCGAGACGGCGTACTGCGGGAAGAGGCCAGGGCCCGCCGCTGGCTCGTCCATCATGTAGATGAGCCACGGGAGGGTGTCGGCGAACTCCCGTGCCGAGGGCCACACCTCGTGGTAGTGGGCGTTCACGTTCTCGGCCACTGCCCGCGCATAGCGCGTCTCGTCGTACTGCGGTCCCTCGCGGAAGGCTCCGGTGAACGTCTTGAAGGTGTGCGGATAGTGACGGGCGGCCAGCGAGACGACGGTGGACGAGTCGATGCCGCCGGAGCAGTGGGCTCCCACCGGGACGTCGCTGCGAAGCTGCAAGCGGATGGCATCGTTCAGGACGGCGACCAGCTGCTCGCGGTAGTAGTCCTCGGTATGGTGGAAGTCGAGCTCGTAGTTGTAGTCCCAATAGCAGACATCGGCAGGTGCGCGATCGCGTCCGGGACGGAACGTGAGGTAGTGCCCCGGTTCCAGCTTGCGGATGTCGCGGAAGAGCGTGCGCTCGCCCAGGCAGAACTGGAAGGTCAGGTACTCCTCGAGTCCGACGCTGTCGGGCTCGGCGCTCACCATGCCGGTGGCCAGGAGCGCCTTGGGCTCGCTGGCGAAGAGGAGGGCCCGGTCGGTCATGGCCCAGTAGAACGGCTTGATCCCGATGCGGTCGCGCGCCGCGAACAGCCGCTGGCGGCGGCTGTCCCAGATAGCGAACGCGAACATCCCGTTCAGCCGCTCCAGGCAGCGCTCGCCCAGCTCCTCGTACAGGTGGAGGATGACCTCCGTGTCGCTATGCGTGCGGAACTGATGGTGCCGCGCCAGTTCGCGGCGCAGCTCCACGTAGTTGTAGATCTCGCCGTTGAAGGTGATCCAGATGGAGCCGTCCTCGTTGGACATGGGCTGCCGCCCTGTCTCGAGGTCGATGATGGCGAGCCGCTTGTGCCCCAGTGCCGCCGGCCCGTCGAGGTGCATTCCCTCGCCGTCCGGACCGCGGTGGGCGATGGCGTCGAGCATCGCTCCGAGCATTTCGGAGTCGGGCGCAGCTCCGAGGTCATGCGAAACGATCCCGGCTATGCCACACATGCGCTCTTCAGCTCCACGGTCTCGCGAGGCATTCCGCGCTCGTCGTACGCCACCCGTTGGCGCTCCGCGCTCTCGAGCTTCCAACGCGCCCCGACGTCGCCCCAGTACACGATGTACTTCGCGATCACCATCAGGTAGCCCAGCGTCGTCAGCGAGGTAATGACCTTGCTTGGTCCCACCTTCTGGTCATAGCGCAGGACAAAGCCGTGCTCGGTGACGCGCGCCCCGAGCATGCGGCACTTCACCAGCTTCTCCACCGTCCCGGTGAACCCCATCCCCTTGAGGTCGATGAACTGATTGCCGAAGATCGCGATCGCATCCTTGATCAATGCGACACGGTAGGCGCGAAATCCGCTGGTGTACTCCCAGATATCGCGCATCGGGAAGCAGGTCTTCATCAGCAGGTTTGCGCAGCGGCTGATGGTTCGCCGGTACCAGTCAACTCCGATCTGGCCTCCGCCCGGCGCGTAGCGCGAGGCGATCACGACCTCCCACCCGTCCCGGAGCTTCTCCACCATGCCGATGATGTACTCCGGATCGTGTGTATCGTCGCAATCCATGCGCACGACGATGTCGCTGCGGCTCCCCACTTCGGCGATGTATTCCATCCCGTCGCGGATGGTCTCGCCAAGGCCGCGATTGAGCTTGTGGGAAATGACGTGGAGGGGATGGTGCCGCGCCAATTCGAGGCAGCGTTCGAGCGTGCGGTCCCGACTCCCGTCATTCACGACGACGACCTGATAGTCGGCCTGCAGCTTCGCCATCGCCTTGCCGATCTTCTCGACCAGCGGCCGGATGGCGTCTTCCTCGTTGTAGGCTGGGAGCAGGACGTAGATCATCGCGAAAGTGGTGGAGGCGCAACGGCTACTCGACTTCGGTATCGGACTGCGAGACTCGCGCCGCTTGCCCTGCCATGCACGAAATGACGAGCCGCAGCGAGATTCGTCCCGTCGCTGCGAGGCGCTGCGCCAGGTCGGTCCCTTCGCCCGCCCTCCTCCCCTCGACATCGATGAGGTCGCGTCCCCTGAAGTAGCGCGCCGACCCCATGTGGATTGCGGTGAACGCGCTCGGTCGCCACACCCCGGTTATCGCGTCACGCTCCTCGGCGAGTACCTCATCCTGCACCTCCACCCTGTCCTCGGCGAAGTCGATGCGACGCGAAAGACGGAATGGGCCGTCCGTTCGGCCGGTCACGAGTCTGGCAATTATCATGCGACGGACCAGCGCCCCAAGGGCGACGTTCCGGAAGACCGTCAGATTGAGGAGTCGCAGGAGCAGGAATTTGGCGGGGGTCAGGACTTCCCGATCCGCCCGTCCGAAGCGCGCACTGACGGCGACGCTGGAGCCGTGCTCCCGCCCGGCCTCGCCCCGGCCGCCCCCTAGGAGCGCCGAGGACCAGGTGCGGCCCCCGGAGCTGACGACATACCCTCCGTCCTCATAGACAAGCGTTTGCGCGGCTCGGTCGAAGACCGCCAGCACACCGCCCTTGTTCAGGCTCGTTACCGCGTAGTACTGTGGCTTGCCAGCCACAACAATCCCCGAGTCGTGGAATACCTGCCACGTTTCGTCTCGCTCGCAGGGAAGGGGGGGGGCCGGCTCGTCTTGGGGCGCTCCAGCGCTGGCGTCGGCCGCCACGCTATAGCCGTTCAGCAGCGACGCGAGGTTGTGCGCATCGACCGTGGCCGGGGTCACCACGTTCGCGGCATCGAGCCGTTCTCGGAGGAAGCGCGCCGCGGCCCTGGCGATGGGGAAGTCGCGAGCCAGCAGCTCGAACCCTCCCGGGTACCACAGCGATGTGTGGCGGGAACCGTAGCCACCGCCGACACTCCCATCCGGGTGGATGCAGTGCGAGTGGAAGTGGAGCGCCTTCTCGAGGGAGCGATCGAGGGCACTGGACGGGCGCCGGGTCCTGTACTGGGCGAGGTACTGGATGCCGAGCGATTCGTAGCCCGGATCCGCCCCCCCGTACTCCCGATACCACCCGTCGGCCGACTGCTGGCGCATGATCTCGGCCACCGTGGCTTCGGCACGGGCAACCAGCGCGTCGTCGCCCAGCAATTCCCCAGCACGCAGCCAGGCGAGGGCGAAGAGCGCCTGGTGGTTGCTGATGAACGCGTAGTCTTCATGAGAGCGCGCCGCGAAGGTGCAGGCGCGGCGCACCGCCTCGGTGACACGATCGCGCAGCGTGGCCGGTAGTTCGTCGCCAAGCCGCTGCAGGATTGTGGCGAGCGTATAGGCCATGGCGAGAGTGACGCCATGGTCCTGCGAGTTGGGGGCGACGGTATCGAAGGCACCGTTGCGGTGCTGTCTTGTGAGGACCGCCTCGGTGCCCCCGGTCAGCCAGCCGAAAAGCACTGCACTCCCTGCGTAGGGATTGCCCTCGAACGGCTGCTGATAGAGCCAGGAGAGCGGGAGCAGCCCGAACTGCAGCATGTTGACCGGGAAGTCGCGGAACTTCCACGCCCAATGGTCGCGATCGAAGCTCCCCCAGGTCGGGGAGAGTGATTCCCGGTCGAGCTGGCCCAGGAGGCGTGGTGTGGCTTCGAGGACCGCGCGCCGGTACAGCGTCGCACGTCCGGCCGCCGCTCCGTCATGTGAAGCGTGGGTCACGAGTCCTCGCCGTAGCGTCTGACGTAGTAGCGCATCGTGAGTCCTTGCGCCCTTGCTGTTCCGACGTCCCGGGCGCCGCGACGCTGAAGGAAGGCGTTGATCTGGGGGTTGTCCGGGCGAACGACGCCGTACCACGCGTTGCATCGAACCGAACGCATGTGCGCTTCCATGCTGTCGAAGAGTTGGGCGGCGACCCTGCGGCCGATGCGTGCCTCGAACTCGGGTGTGCGGGCCTCGGGCTCGACGCCGGCCACGATCCACCACCCCGGCACGTCGTCGAGGAACGGGAGCCGTTCGCTTCCCATGTATCGTGCATTGCTCACGAACGCGCCAATGGTGGACGGTCGCCGGAGTATCGTGCGCGCCGATGCCAGCATGAGGCGGAGCGGGTGCCGCCTGACGAGATGGCGGAAGACGGAATCCCTGTCGATTGCGTACACCGAGAACCCGATCACGCGTCCATCGAGCCGGGCGACGAGGCACCGGATTCCCGGATTGTCCAGGTTCAGCGCGTAGAATGCGTCGGCCAGGAAGCCGGCGCCGAGCGTCGCGATGGAGTGACCGTTGATCCTCGGGTCGCCGAAGAGCGAATGGTGCAGTGCGGCGACCGCGGCGATGTCTTCGGTCTCCATGGCTGTGATTTCAAGCGTGGGCCCCGAGGACGACGCGCGTGGTGGACTGGACGGCATCGTGTCATCGCGCGCAACCGCCTCGAGCGCGCGCTCGCGGGCGAGGAAGGCCTGGTGGATCTCTCTCGGCGTCATCCCGCGCAGGGACGCATCGAAGTTCGCTCGGGCGAACCGGGTGAGCCATGGGCCGTAGCGCGGATAGAACTCGCCGTTCATCCCACGCGAGTGGTAGTCCACCACGACGATCCCTTGCGTGGCGCGGGCGGCATCGAGGAGCGCCCTCGCCGCCGCGTCGGGGGCGTCGATACGGTTCTTCGCGAGCCGGCGGTCGAAGTGGTCGTCCATCCAGGCCGGCGGGAGCTGCACGATGGGAAGGAGCTCGCGACGCGCCGGGTGGAAGGGACGGAATGGGTGGCAGATCCCCCGACGGAAGCCCGGGTAGTATTCCAGCCCCAGCGACGAGTCGTAGCGCAGCCCCGCCTCCGCGTGACGGCGCAGCGTCTCGTTGGGATCGTCGGGGTCGAGGTGCCAGTAGTGGTGGCGGTTCCCTGCGCACTCGACCCCGGCCGCCTCGGCGATGCGTTGCACCTCGCGGCGCAGCATGTCGGTGCTGCGGTGCGCGTGATAGGAGGCGTGGAGCCCGATCTCGCATCCCGCGTCGCGCAGCTCGGCAAAGAGGCGCTGGAAGCGAGGCGCACGCACGTCGTAGAAGTCGTCCGGGGTGCCGCGGGCGTATTGCCACAGCGACCCCTGCCGCGCCATGAAGTAGAAGCAGGGGCGCGTGCCGTACGTGGCGGCGAGTTCCACCCACTCCCTGAAGGTCCAGAAGTGGCTGCGTCCGCTCGCGACGCGCGCGGCGAGGGGAATGCCGTGCCGCCCGCGATCCCTCAGGACCCGAAGCACCTCGATGGGGCGAATGAGTTCCGGGTAGTCGACATCGTGTGTGAAGGCGAAGGCGAAGCGGGATTCCCCCTCCTCCCATGCCCACGGCAGGGCGCGCGTCCCGGCGGGGTCGAGCCGCGCGCGCCACTGCGCGGCATGCAGCGAGACGAGCGGCTGCGAGAGCAGCGCGTCGCGCACGAGGACGGAGCGGTCGAGGTCGAGGTCGTCGAAGCGCGAGCGCGGGTACGACGGCTCGGCCGCTCCCGTCAGGAGCCAGTAGGCGGCGAAGGCGACGTCCGAGGGATACGCGAGTCGCCGGTCGTCGATGAGTGCATCCCCGAACGTCTCCCCCGGGAACTCGAGGAAGGGGAGTCCCATGGCCCGGCGGGCACGCACCGGCTCCCGATTGGGCGCGGTGGCGAAGGCCCACGGGACGGCCGGGATGCGAATGGCGGCGTCGACGTCCTTCGCGGGGCCGTAGTACACGTCGGGGGTCATGCCGCTGGCGAACCAGACCATGTGCGTGGAGAATCCGGCCGTATGCGCCAGCGTGCGCAGGGCGTAGCGAACCTCGTCCAGCGATTCGCGCGCGGCGGGGTCGATGGCGATGGTGATCGGTGCGCCGCGGGGAGCCGCCATGCGGGAGTCGGGAGGTGGACGGATGGTCGGGGCGGGCCCCCCAAGGTAGGACTCGGGCGAGCCGCCGGCATCGCTTCGCACGACCACGCCGGACGCGAGGTTGGGAGAGGTGATGCGGCAAGGCGGTGACGCCGGGGCGGCGGCCCCGGCAACAGGAACGGCGCTTGCAAGGAGTGCACCCAACGAATTCTCTCGACGGAATGGCGCACTTCCCGATCCGGTTCCTCACTCTCTCGCACCCCTCGAACGCCGTCGTGCGCCTGGCATGCGCGCTCGCGATCGTCTCGAGTGTTTCGGGTGAGGCACGGTCGCAGGGGAGCGCGGCGCCGGCGCAACGGGACGCGGCCGAGGGCGAGACGATGGCGCTCGTCGGGGCGACCGTCATCGACGTCGCGACCGGTGCCCGGCACGCGGACCAGGTCGTCGTCGTGAAGGGCGGGAGGGTGCGTGAGGTGGTGCCGCGTGCCGCCTGGCGCCGCACGGGCGGACTGCGAGTGGTGGGGGTGGAAGGACGCTTCATCATCCCCGGCCTCTGGGACATGCACGTGGAGCAGGCGCTCCCTGAGAGGGACGGCGCCCCGCTCGACTCGAACGCGCGCCTCTTTCACCCGCTCTTCCTGGCCAGCGGCGTGACCGGCGTTCGCGATGTGGCAGGGGACGTGTCGGTGCTTCGGCGCTGGCGCACGGCCATCGAGCGCGGAGAGCGCCTGGGGCCGCGCATCGTGTACACCGGCCCCAAGATCGGGATGGCGCCGGTCGCGCCCGGACTCCCTCACCCGTTGCGCTCCCGGGAGGACGTGGAGGCCACGGTGCAGGCGTTGCAGGCGGCGGGGGCGACCGGTGTGTACCTGCTGTCGCTCGACGATGCGCTCATTCCCGTCCTGGCGGCGGCCAGTCGCCGGCACGGCCTGCGCCTGGAAGGGAGCGTTCCGGAGGGGGAGACGCTCGCCCGACAGCTGGAGGCGGGGCAGAGCGTCGTGGAGCACCTGGACGACATCCTCGCGTCGTGCGCGGCCGACGAATCGGTGCGGTGGAAGGTCCGGGCATACCGGGAACGACCGTGGTGGGCGCGGGCGCTCTGGAAGGCAGGCGTGTGGGAGCGCAGCGAGTATCCGGACGCACTGTTGCTGCCATCGTTCAGCCAGGCACGCGCCGAGTCGCTCTTCGCGCGCCTGGCGAAGGCCGGCGTGTACCAGGTTCCGACGTTGCGGCTGATGGGGGTCCTGGGCCGTTCGGCCGATTCGGCGGTACGCCTCCCCCCGGCGCCGCTGGAGTTGCGCCCGCCGCGAAACGCGTGGCGCGGGTGGGCCCGCGAGCCAGAGCCCGTGGGGCACCCGCTGTCGCGGATCTTCGCGCGGCAGCAATGGGTCGTCGGGGCCATGGCGCGCGCCGGGGTCCCGATCCTGGCGGGGTCCGACACGCCGAACCTGTACGCCGCCCCCGGGCTCGCGCTGCACGACGAGCTGGAACTGCTGGTGCGGGCCGGACTGTCGCCGCTGCAGGCCCTGCAGTCGGCCACGCTGCGTCCCGCGGAGTACCTCGCGGCCACCGATTCGTTAGGCACGGTGGCGCCGGGGCGCGTCGCCGACCTCGTGGTGCTCCAGGGCGATCCGACGCGCGACATCCGCAACACGCGGCGCGTCGAGATGGTCATGACCCGGGGGCGGCTGCTGGACGCGGCGGCGCTGGCGCGCCTGCGCGCGCAGGGGACCGCGATGGCGCGAGAGGTCGAGGCGTACTGGATCGCGCGCCCGGGGAGCGGGCCGTGACGGCCGGTCCGTCCGCCCCGCGCCGAGGGACTCCCCTGGGGTGGTTCGTCCTCCTGGTCGCGGGGCAGGGGGCCTCGCTGTCGCTGATCCTCTCCGGAAAGGACGTCTGGTACCCGCACTACCAGCTGGCGCGCCTGGTCCACTGGCCGCACGCCGCCGCGACCGCCGTCCTGCTGGTGCAGCTGGCGGCGGTCGGGTGGGGGATGCGCGGGCGCTGGGCGGCGGCGCTCGCCTGGCTGCGCGGGCTGGCCCCGGCGGGGATGCTCCTGGCGGGTGGGCTCTTCCTGGCCGGGCTCAGCGCCGTGGCCTCGCGCGACCCCCGTGCCTACGCCGGCGAGTTGCTCCTGTCGACGGCGCTGCAGCTCCTGTCGCTGGCGACGGCAACCTTGCTGGCCGCCTCGCTCGGCGACGCCGCAGCCGGCCGCGTCGCCGGTCGCCTCACGCGCCTCCTGGGCGGCGAGGACGGTCCCTCCCCCGGGCGATTCCTCGACCCGTTTGCCGTCAGCTGCGGGCTGGCCGTGGTGGCGGCCTGCACCCTCCTGGCCTACGTCGCCTACGAGGCGGTTCCGCACCTTCCCGACGAGATCGTCTATCTCTTCCACGCGCGCTACCTCGCCCGGGGATTGCTGCAGCTGCCGGCGCCTCCGGTGCCGGCGGCATTCGACGTGGACCTGGTCTACTTCGACGACACGCGCATGTTCTCGCCGGTCCCGCCCGGGTGGCCGGCCATCCTGGCGCTCGGCGTCCGTGTCGGCGCGCCGTGGCTGGTGAACCCGATCCTGAGCGGGGTGTGCATCCTCCTGGTGCACGCGCTCATGCGGCGGCTCGACACCCCGCGCACCGCGCGGCTGGCGACGCTCCTGCTCGCCGTCTCTCCCTGGTTCCTCTTCCTCGGGATGAGCCTGATGACGCATACCGCCACGCTGGCGTGCGCCCTGGCCGCGGCGCTCGGCATCGCGCTGGCGCGCGAGCGACAGGTCTTGCTCCCGGCGGCGCTGGCGGGGGTGGCGACTGGTGTCGTCGGGCTCATCCGTCCGCTGGAAGGGGTGGCCGTCGCCCTCGTGATGGGGGTCTGGTCACTCGGTGCGCGTCATCGCTGGTTCCGGCTCCTTCCCAGCGCCGTGCTCACCGTGGTCACCGTCGCCACGGCGGCACTCACGCTTCCGTACAACGCGGCGCTCACCGGATCGGCGAAGCGGTTCCCGATCATGATGTACGTCGACAAGTACTACGCCCCGGGCGCCAACGACATGGGCTTCGGCCCGAACCGAGGAATGGGATGGGGAGGGCTCGATCCGTGGCCCGGCCATGGGTTGCGCGACGTCGTGCTCAACTCGCTCCTCAATGGCGCTGCGCTCGACTACGAGCTGCTGGGGTGGGCCTGCGGCTCTCTCGTCCTCATCGTCGCCCTGCTCTGCTCGCGGCGACTGCGCGCCCTCGACGTCGCGATGCTGGCCGTCATCGCCCTGGTCGTCGGCCTTCACGCCTTCTACTGGTTTTCGGGCGGCCCCGACTTCGCGGCACGCTACTGGTTCCTCATCGTCGTTCCGTGCCTGGTCCTCGTGGCGCGCGCCCCCGGAGCGCTCTTCGGCCGGGCAACCCCGTCAGCCGCACGCGCCACGGTCGCCATGCTCGCCCTCAGCGCGAGTGCGATGCTGACGTGGATGCCCTGGCGGGCGGTCGACAAGTACCACGGCTATCGCTTCATGAGCGGCGACATGCGCGCATTCGCCGCGTCGCACCACTGGGGACGCGCGCTCGTCCTGGTGCGGGGGCGCCGCCATCCCGACTACCACATGGCATCGCTGGAGAACCCGCTCGACCTTGCCGACACATCGCGAACGGTCTACGCCTGGGACCGTTCCGCCGACGTGCGT
Source organism: Gemmatimonadetes bacterium SCN 70-22 (assembly GCA_001724275.1). Classification (NCBI taxonomy): domain Bacteria; kingdom Pseudomonadati; phylum Gemmatimonadota; species Gemmatimonadetes bacterium SCN 70-22. The sequence continues at coordinate 19,945 of MEDZ01000076.1, read as the reverse complement.
CGCGCGGCGGTCGCCGCCTATCCGGACCGCCCGGTCTACATCATCGATGGTCCGACCGTGACCGGGGACGGATTCCGCATTGCCGCCGGGCCGCTCCCCCCGGGCTCGCTCGCGCCCGACGTCCCCAGTTCGGACGAGGTTCCGAGCATCCGTCGCCGCGAGGCGCAACTCGAGGCGCAACTCGAGGCGCAGCGCGAGGCGCAGCGTCAGCTGCAACGCGGGCTGTCGCAGGGCGCCGCGGGGCGCGCGCAGGGGAGCGCGGCGGTGAGCGCGGCGGCAAGCTCGGCGGCGGGCGCGGCAGGGAGCACGGCTGGGAGTGCGGCGGTGAGCGCGGCGGTGAGCGCGGCAGGGAGCACGGCGGGGCGTACGGCGGGGAGTGCGGCGGGGCACGCGCCGCAGCGAGGCGGGACGTGACATCGCCCGCCAACGCCCCGTCGCGGCCCTCGCTGTCGGTCGTGATCGTGCGCTTCGCCGGCGGCGATCGACTCGCCGCGTCGCTCGCCGCGCTCGCGCCTCAGCGCACCGACGACGACCCCGAGGTGGTCGTCGCCCACCGCGACAAGGAGGGGCCAAGCGACGAATTGCGAGAGCGCTTTCCCTGGGTACGGTGGGTCGCGGGGCACACCGGCGCCTCGCCCGCGCGACTCCGCGCGCTGGGGGTACGCGCCACGACCGGCGCCGTCGTCGCCTGCACCGAGGACCACTGCACGCCGGCGCCCGACTGGTGCGCCCGCATCAGGGAGGCGCATGCGGCCAACCAGGCCGTCGTGGGCGGGGCGATCGACAAGGCGCCGTCGGCCGATGGCGCGGCGTGGGCGGCGTACCTCCTCGACTACACACGCTACATGTCGCCGCTGCGCCCCGGCCCCGCCGCCTATGCGTCGGACTGCAACGTCTCCTACCCGCGCGAGTCGCTGGAAGGTGTTGCCGGGAGCTGGAACGAGGAGTTCCACGAGACCACGGTGCACTGGGCACTCGAACGGCACGGGGTACGCGTGAAGCTGGACCCGGCCATCGTCGTCCTCCAACATCGCGAGGTCTCGATCGGCGCGTGGCTCCCGGAACGGCGAGCGCATGGGCGGATCTTCGCCGCGACGCGGGTCGCGGGGATGTCGACCATGCAGCGCGTCCGCCTCGTCATGTCGACCTACGCCCTTCCGCTGGTGATCGTGGGGCGGGTGGTGCAGCGCCTGCGAGCACGACACCTGCTGACATGCGTTCCGCGCTCCGCGTGGCCGCCGCTCGTGCGGGCGGCGCTCGCCTGGTCGGCGGGGGAGCGCGAAGGCTACCTGCGGGAGGGGCGATGATCGGACACTCGATGCGGACCGCGCCCGCGACGGCGGCGCAGCCGCGCCGCGCCGCGGACTGGGGGGCACTCGGCGTGGTGTGCCCCCTGTGCCAGGGCGCGCTCGTCGATGCAGGGGTGAGCGCGCTCGCCTGCACGAGGTGCGGGGCGACATGGCCGGTCACCTGCGGCATCCCGGACCTGCGGACGATCGGCGATCCGTATCTCGGCCTGGCCGAGGATGCGGCCGCGGCGACGGCCCTTGCGTCACGGGAGGACGCGCTGTCGTTCGCCGCGCTGTACGCCGCGTACTACGAAGGGAACGACAAGGTGACGCACGACCAGGTGGTGCGCTTCACCCATGGGGTCCTCGCCGCGGCGGATCGCGCGACCGCCACCCTGGAGACCTGGCGCGAGCTGGGCGCGACGATCGACCGCGCCGGTACCGTCCTCGAGGTGGGGTGCGGCACGGCGCCGTTAGGTGTCGTGATGGCGGCGGCGGGGCATCGGGTGCTCGCGATCGATGCAGGGCTGCGATGGCTGGTGCTGGCGCGCAAGCGCGCCGCCGAGCGCGGCATCGACCTCCCGGTGCTCTGCGCCAACGCGGAGCGTCTCCCGCTCCGCGACGGCGGGTTCGCGGCGACGGTGGGGGAATCGGTGCTCGAGAACCTCACCGATCCCGAGGCCGGGATCGCGGAGATGCGGCGGGTCACGCGTGCCGGCGGCCCCGTGGCGCTGACCACGCCGAACCGGTACTCGCTGGGCCCGGATCCCCACCTCGGACTCCTGGCTGGCGGGTGGCGCTCGCTCGGGGCATTGCGGCGCCATGCACAGCGCACGGGGCAGGTGATGCCGCGCCGGCGCCTCTTTTCCCCACACGAACTCGTGGACGCACTGCGGGAGGGCGGACTCGAGACGATCCGCATCGCCCTCCCTCGCTTCGCCGATGCGCAGCGTGCGGGACAGCCACCGCACATCGATCTCGCGATTGCCGCCTATCACCTGGCGCGACGGCTCCCGGGCGTGCGCAGGGTCGTCCTGCAGGTGGCACCCACGCTCGCGGTCGTCGCACGGAGCACAGCACGGAGCACATGACGCGCCCTCCCTCGCCCTTCCTCTACACCCGCGTCCTCGTCCTCGGGGCATCGGGATTCGTCGGCCACTGGGTGGCCCGCGCCCTGCGCGCGCAGGGGGCCCACCTGATCTGCGCGGTGCGGACGATCGCGGGCGCCGAGCGACTCGCGCGCTGGCAACTTGGCACGGTGGTCGTCAGGCGCAACCTTGCGGACCTGGACGCGCTCGCCTCGTGGGTCCCGGCGCTCCGTCCGTCGGTCATCTTCAACCTGGCCGGCTATGGGGTGGATCGCGGCGAGCGCGACGAGGCGGAAGGCGACCTCCTCAACCATCGTTTCGTCGAGGTGCTCGGCCACGTGGTGCGAGGGATGCCGCGCGACGACTGGGAGGGGGTGCGGCTCGTCCACGTGGGGTCGGCGCTGGAGTACGGCACCACGGGCGGGGAGTTGCACGAGTCGTCGCCGTGCGCGCCGACCACGGCCTATGGGCGAAGCAAGCTGGCGGGGACGCTGGCCCTGCAGCACCTGGCGGCGGAGCATGGGGTCGAGGCGTGCACCGCGCGGCTCTTCACCGTGTTCGGGCCCGGTGAGCACGAGGGGCGCCTGCTCCCGACGTTGCTGGCGGCCGCTGCCTCCGGCGCCGAGGTTCCCCTCTCGGCGGGGACGCAACGCCGCGACTTCGCGTATGTCGAGGAGGTGGCGGAGGGACTCTTGCGCCTGGCGGTAAGCGAGGCCGAGCCAGGAGAGGTGGTGAACCTCGCGACCGGCGTGATGCACAGCGTGCGCGAATTCGCCGAGACGGCGGCGGGCGTCGTGGGCATCCCGGCCGGGCGGCTGCGCTTTGGCGCGCTGCCCGCCCGCGCGGAGGAGATGCACCACGACGGGGTGTCGGTGCGCCGGCTGCGCGAGCTCACGCGCTGGGCGCCGGACGACGACCTTGCCGGCGGGGTGGCGCGGACGGTGGCGCGCCTGGCCGAGGCGCGCGTGCGCGCCGCCGGGGCGTCCGCCCCCGATGCCCCTGCCTAACGACGCAGCGCCGGCGCCACCGCCGGCGGCTCGGCGTTCATCTGCCCGGTCACGGTCGACTCCGGCGTGCCAAGGAGGAGCCGGTCGACCGTCTCCACCCCCTGCATCGCCGAGTGATCCTGGTTGGAGACCTCGTACTTCCATGCGCCGAAGCGTCCGCGGCTCAGGATCCCGCGCGCCTCCAGCACCGGCTGCACCTCGTCGAGCACCGCATCGCGCCCGAGCCACGGCGTGGGGTACCCGTACGCGAGGCGACGATGCCAGCGGGTGACGATGCGAGCCGCGTCGTCGATGAAGCCAACGCGCCGGAAGCCGGCCACGACGTCGGCGACGACGCGTGCGGCATCGACCGGCTTGGCCGGGGACTCGCTCACCTCGGCCATGAGCGACCACTGCCGGCCGGGATGGGCGACGTTGTTCTCCGAGTAGTTGGAGAAGACCGTGACCCGGTAGAACGGGGTGTCGCCCTCGGGGAAGTACATCCAGCACTTGGTGCGCAGCGCGTCCGGCGGGGTACCCTCGAGTCCGACGCCGATGATGTGGCTCGAGGAATGGACGAAGCGGTCGGCGAGCGGGCGCAGCGCGGGGAGGTCGGTGGCCATGCGCAGCGTGTCGGCCAGCGGCGCCGAGCTGATGAGCGCGTCGTACCGTTCCGTGGAGCCGTCGCGGAAGTGCAGCCGCTGTCCCGCGGTGTCGATCGCCACGACGGCGCGCCCCAGGGCGAGTCGCTCCGGGGGGAGCTGGCGGACGAGCGATTCCCAGATGGCGCCGGTCCCTCCGCGCCGCGGGAAGCGGAACGTGGCATTGGGTCCCCAGCTGACGTCATCGCGTCGGAGCACGAGGTTGCGCAGCACGCGCGCAAGGTCGACGGTGGCCACCCGCTCCCCCATCCACGTCGTCCCCATGGTGTGGGGCTCGTACGCCCAGACCTTGAAGTTGTAGGGGAGCATGAAGACGTCGCACAGCCCGCGCCCGAACGCGCGTTGCAGCCACTCGGCGAAGTCGGTGGGGGGCGCCGTGGCCGGGGCCCGGTGGGCGTCGACCAGCCCTTCGAGGCAGCGTACGAGGTCGTCGTCGGGGAGGCGCCAGACGTTGTTCTGGAACGGGTACGGGATCCAGCGCTCGCGCATCCAGACCCACGCCTCGCGCTCGTGCTCGCACCACGCGTCGCCCAACGCGTGATCCATGAGCCGGTCGAAGTACCGGTAGTGCGAGAAGAGGACGTGGCCGCCCAGGTCCCAGGTGAACCCGGCATCGTCCACCACCGACATCGACAGCCCGCCCGGGCGGTCGGCGGCATCGATCAGGAGCCAATCGGGGTGTCCGTGCTCGGCCAGGCGCCAGGCGGCGCCGATGCCGGTGGGGCCGGCTCCCAGGACGATGATGCGCATGGTCAGCGGGCGTCGGCGACGAGGGCGCGGCGGAAGTCGAGCAGCTGCCGCAACGCGCGAGCGCAGAACTTCACCAGCTTCCATCGCCTGATGGACACGGTCCCCGTCTCCCGGTCCTTGTGGGTGACGTCGATGAAGGCGATGTCATACCCGCGCCGGGCGGCGAAGACCGCCAGGAACAACGAGGGGGCGAGCGTCCCGTCGGGAATCAGCCGCCGGGCGTCTTCCCACAGGGAGCGGCGGAGGAGCTTGTACGGCACGTTCGCGTCGTACAGCTGCACGCCGAAGAGCAGGCGCAGGCTCTGCCGGATCACCACCGTCAGCACCTTGCGCAGGTCGGCGTCGTGGCGCACGCGACGCACGCCGAAGGCCGCGTCCTTCCCTCCCTGCACCGCGGCCCAGAAGGGGGCGAACTCCTCGCGCGGGATCTGGTTGTCGCTGTCGACGAGGAAGACATACTCCCCCCGGGCGGCCCCCACCCCGGTCATGATCGCGGGGCCGTGCCCCCCGTTGGCCTTGTGGACGGCCCGGACCCGGGGGTCGAGCCCGGCGATGTCGTCCAGGATGGCCCCCGTGTTGTCGCGCGAGCCGTCGTTCACCACGACCAGCTCGGAGCCCGGGATCCGGTCGAGGATGTTGCTCCTGACGGCATCGACCGCGGCATGGATCCCGTCGGCCTCGTTGTAGGCCGGCATCACGACACTGAGTTGCATCTGGTCAGGGGTCACGGCCCACGTTCGATGGAGTAGCGCCACAGCCGCAGGGCTCCCGGCCAGTCGGGCAGCGGCCGCGCGTGGAGGCCCGGGGGGAGGGCGGGGAGGAGGAGCGAATCGGCGGCGCCGCGCGAGTCGAATATCCCCCACAGCTCGTCGCCCGCGGCGACGGGGACCGGGGTGTGCGTCGCCTGCAGGTGGTACATCCCCACCGTGGTGAGCGACGTGCCCCCGTGCTCCAGGTGCCAGCGGCGTCCGAACTCGGGCCCGGGCATGGCGTCGCGGAAGTGCACGCCGGCCACCTGCGCGAAGAAGTGCAGCTCGTTCCCCGTTCCCGCCGCCGTCACGATCGTCACGCGACGTCCCCGGCGACTCCCCGTGGCGAGGGAATCGAAGCCCTGCAGCAGCGAGCGCTCCACCTCGTTCCAGGGGGCGAAGTGACGCAGTCGCAGCGTGGCGCGCCCCCGATCGGGACGCCGCACGAAGGTCTTGTACAGGAGCGCTCCCGTCCACGCCGGTCCGTCGTCGGACGAGATCATGGATTCGGTCAGCCACCCCCGCCGCGTGGCCGGCGAGAATTCACCGAGGCCGACCAGCAGGTGCGCGAACGTGAGGGGGATGACCACCACGCGCGTCGCGAGGCGCGCCCAGCCCTCGCTGGCCAGCGAGCCCAGCGTCCCCACCGCCGCCGCCATGCAGAGGGGCGGCATCAGCTGCATCAGGTAGCGCGGAGTGGTGGTGTTGGTGAAGTAGAACGCGACGAAGGGGACGATCCACGCCCCCAGGATGGCCAGGATCCACCCCCGGGACCGCTGCAGGTCACGCGCGCCGGCCGACGCCATGAGGAGCGGCACGGGCGACATTCCATACAGGAGGAACGTGGCGAATCGCGTGGTGATCGGGTTCTGGGCGTGCTCGGCGACCGACTGCAGGACGCCGTCCATGCGCGGGTCGAGGAGGAGAAGGGCCGCGAGTGTGGCCGCGACGGTCGCGCCGCACAGGGCCAGCGGGGCGGCGGCCCGCACGAACGCACGGTGTGTGCGCCACAGGATGACGAAGATCGCACCCGATGCCAGGACCGCATCCGCCCGCACCAGGATGGCCGCCGCAAGGAGCGCCATCGCGATGCCCTCACCCAGCACGCCGGGGCGATTGGAGAGGATGGCGATGGTCGCCAGGGTCAATGCCACCGAGAGCGTCGCGGTGTTGCCGTACTGGCTGGATTGCCACACGACGGGATTCGCGACGAGGAGGGCCCCGGCCATCCACCGCTCGCCTCGCGACAGGTCGCGCCGAAAGGCACGCGTGGCGACGACCGGGATCATCGCGCCGGCAATCACCGACACCCACGTCATGAGATCGGGGATGCTCATCAGGCGCCCGCCCGACAGCGCCGAGAGCCAGGCCAGCAGGTGGTAGTAGCCCACCTGCACGCCGTAGCGGTACGTGTCGCCCGCGGCGTCACGCACCAGGGCCGCGATACCCGCGGCAATCGAGATGTCATCGCCCTCGTAGAAGCGCCCGAAGTCAGCTCCAACGATACGAAGCATCAGGACGCCGGCGGCGAACAGCGGGAGCCACCAACGGGGCTCCGCCTCGTCCCCGGGGGGCGCGAGGCCGGCCGTCTGCCGCAATGGGGCGTCCATGGGTCGCACGGCGCGTTACGCGAGGTGTGTGGGGTGCCCCGGGGCCGGCCGCACCCGCAGCGCGGCGCGCTCCTGCCCGCTCCCGCTGAGCAGGAAGGCGACCGCGCCGCCGAGGAGTCCCCCGCTGATGATGACGACCTCGAACACGAGCCCGGTCGCCACCGCCTTCGCTGCCGACACGCCGAAGGGGGCGAAGAGCACCGCCTGGGCCGCCTCGCGCACCCCGATCCCGTTCTGCGTCAGCGGGAGGAGCCCGGCGATCTTGGCCAGCGGCCACACGAAGAGCCAGACATACAGCGGAATGTCGATCCCGATCACGCGCCCCAGCCACCAGTTGAGCACCGTGAGGAGCGACTGGAGCAGCATCCCCAGCACCAACGCCTGCACCAGCGCCTGCGGACGCCGGATCGTCGCCCGCACGGCGCGCCGCACCTGCACGAGCTTGCGCCGCACCTTCCACGGGAAGCGGCGCACGGGAATGACGGCGAGCGCGATCAGCGTCCCGATCGCGGCCGCGCCCAGGAGGGTGCCTAACGTGAGGAAGATCCGGCGGCTCTGCCCGTCCAGGGCGCGCGGCGAGAGGAGCGCCCCGATCCCCGCCACCGCCGCCAGGCCGACGATGTCGAGCAGGCGGTCGACCAGGGAGCCGAGGACCAGCCCGCTCTTCGAGTGGGCCGCGCGGAGCGCCACCCCCGCCCGTACCACGTCTCCCCCCACGATCGAGGGGAGGAAGGTGTTCCCGAACAGCCCCATGTAGTAGGCGCGAACGGCGGTCCGGAACGACAGCCCGGCCCCCGCGGTGTTCACCAGCAGGCGCCACTTGGCGACGCCCACCAGGTGCAACGTCATGTACAGCAGCAACGCCCCGGGCCAGACGGCCGGCGGCACGCTGCGAATGGCGGCGGCGATGTCGCCGAACGGAAGGGCGGTGAAGAGGAGCGCGAGCATCGCCGCACTCCCCCCCAGGCGCACCAGGGGATGCTTCAGGAACGGCCGCGCGGCGGGTGCTTCGGCAGCAGCGGTCATCGCTCCCGGCGCTCTCCCCCGAGCTCGAGCTTGCGCACGCGGTAAAGCGTCTCCTCGAGCATCTTGCGGTTGTTCGCGATGAGGTCCGCCAGGAGCCCGATCAGGAGGATCTGGAACCCGACGATGATGAGGATGGCCGCCAGGATCAGCGATTGGACGTGCCCGACGCGTTCCCCGGTGAAGTAGAACCAGAGGAAACGGATCCCCGGGATGCACCCGGCAAGGATGAAGAGCGTGCCGAGCGCGCTGAAGACGCGCAGCGGCCGGTACATGGCGTAGGCGCGCACGATCGTCACCCCCGACTTCCGGATGTAGTGCGGAATCGACTTCATCAGGCGCGACGGGCGGGTCTGCGGGTTGATCCCGATGCGCACCGACTCCACCGCCGCCTTGCGCGAGCCGGCGTGGATCAGCGACTCCAGCGTGTAGGAGTAGTCACTGAGCACGACGGTCTTGAGCGCCGCCTCGCGCGACAGGGCACGGAAGCCGCTCGTGGCATCGGGGGTGCGCAGCTCGGCCGCGCGCCCGATCACCCAGCTCCCCAACACCTGCAAGCGACGCTTGAGGTACGAGAAGTGGGGGAGCGCACCCACGCCGCGGTCGCCCACCACCAGCTCCGCGCGCCCCTCGACGATCGGCCTCACCAGCGTGGCGATGTCGGCGGCCTGGTACTGATTGTCGGCGTCGGTGTTGACGATGATGTCCGCCCCCTGCCGCAACGACTCCTCGAGGCCGGCGCGGAACGCGGCCGCCAACCCGCGGTTGCGCTCGAACTGCACCACGTGGTGCACGCCGTGCGCCCGCGCCACGGCCGCGGTGTCGTCGCGGCTCCCGTCGTCGACGACCAGGTACTCGATCACGTCGATTCCCGGAATGGACCGTGGCAGGTCCCGCAGCGTCGGCGGGAGCGTCGCGGCTTCGTTGAAGCAGGGAATCTGGATGATGAGCTTCGTCATTTCGGTTTCGCGGGATCTTGACGCACCGGCGAGCCGCCGGCCACGGCGGTGTCCCCGGTCACCGGCGTCGGCTCTAGCCTAGGCAGGAAGCAAGCCATCACGTCGCCCCCCCCCACCGTCCCGCGAAAGACGCGCGGCGTCGGGCACTCCCGCTTCAACTCGGCATCGATTTCCGGGGCGGACCGCTCCAGGTAGCGGGGAAAGGTCCACAGGACCCAGGTGCGGGCGTGCTGCCGCCGCACGGAGTCCAGTTCGGCCCTGGTCGAGACGACGGGCCATGACTCCCCGAAGAGCATCCGGTAGGGGTCGGCGGACAGCCCGCTCGACACCACGGCGTCGCCGGCGCCACGCTCGGCCACGACGTAGCGCATCGCCCCTTCGAAGTCCTGCTTGGGATAGCGATAGTTGAAGCCGAGCGAGGCGGCGGAAAGGGCGATCACGGCCGCCACGCCGGCGAGTGCGATGCGATCGCCCCATGCCCCGCGTCCGAGGCGCCCGGCCAACCATCCGCACGAGGCAAACGCGCCGCGGACCGCGATGATGATGGCCGGCCCGATGGCGAAGAAGAAGAAGCGCGGGTACATGGTGCCGCGCGCGGCCGCGGCGCCGGCGACCGTTGCCAGGCACGCCCCCGCCAGGAGCAACACGAAGAGGCGCTCCCGGCGCCAGAGCGAGGCGAGACCGCTCCCCCCCACCACCACGCCCGCCGCCACCACGACGATGCCCACGAGCGCCAGCCCCGCCCCCAGTCCGAGGACGAGGACGCGAATCGTCTCCATGAACGCCCACCCGGGCGTCGAGACCCCGCGCAGCCCCGAGGGGCGATGCAGGAAGAAGTCGACCACCTCCCCCAGCATCGGGGCGTACAGCGCCAGGGTGAGGAGCGCCGCGAGGGTGAAGGCGACCACTCCGCCGCGCAGGAGGGTACGGCGGTCGACGGCGCCCGGCGCCTGGTTCGCCCCGGCCCCCCCCTCCGCGCCTGCCGCCCCTGCGGCCCCCGGCGATCGGGACGTCCCGATCGTCTCCCGCGCCCCCGGCGCGACGAGGTAGGCGAGCGCCCCCAGCGCGTGCCCCGCGACCACGAGGACCATCGTGAGGTGCGTGTAGGCGCCCAGCGCCGCCGCCACGCCGTAACAGGCGAAGTAGCGCAGGCGCCCCGTCTCCGCCCCCCGCCGCATGGCCCACATGGTGACGATGGCGAAGAAGGCGATCGCGCTGTAGCCGCGCGCGTTCTGCGAGAACCAGACGTGGTGGTAGCTCACCGCCAGGAGCAACGACGCGAGCAGCGCCTCGCGGTGGTTCGCCACGAGGCGCCCCAGGGCGTACAGCGCCGGGACGGCGGCGACCCCGAAGAGCACCGCCGGGAGCCGCACCGACCACGCCGACTCGCCGAAGGCGGCGCGGCTGAGGTGCGCCAGCACCGCGTACAGCGGGTGGTGGTTGTCGCCCCAGTACTCGGTGAGGATCACCCCGAGCGGGGCGCGGAACGACCGCACGAGGGAGTAGATCTCGTCGATCCACAGTCCCCCGTTCACCCCGATGAGGCGGGCGACGAGCGCGACGAGCGTGGCCGTCGCCACGCCCCACCACCCTGCGGCTGGCGGGGACGTGGCGGTGCGGTCAGTCCTCGACCACATGCGACTTGAACACCTCGCGATACCCCGCCCACTTCGCCTGGTTGAACGCCATCCCCTCCAGGCAGTCGACGGCGGAGTACGCCATGTACAGGGCGTGGTGCGTGTTGTCGTGCGCGAACAACCCCTGGCGCCCATACACGAGGACGTTCGGCTGCGACGCGGCCCAGTCGTCCAGGGTGCCTAACGGAACCTCGTACCCCCGCAGGTAGATCGGGTACGCCTGGGGGAGGCGCCGGACGAGGACGTCGGTCGGGGCGGCGGGGAAGGGGATCCCCGCCGTGGCCGCATCGCGCGCCATGATGCCCGCCAGCTCGGCGTCGCTCGCCGTCCAGAGTGCATCGCCGATGGCGCAGGGGTACTCGCCGCAGAGCACCGTGGAGTCGCGCGGTTCCGTCGAACGGAAGTAGTTCTTGGGCTCCGACAGGCGGGTGACGCGCACGTTCTCCTCGGGGAAATAGTGCGCATCGGTCGTGGTGAACTGCGGCACCGGGAGCTTGACGTACACCAGCACCATGGCGCGGTAGTGGATCTGCGTCGCCGCCTGCATCACCGGCGAGTCGGCGGGCGCCCGCATCAGCCTGGCGAGGAGCGTGATCGGGATCGTGCTCCAGACATGGTCGCAGTCGATGCTCCGCATCTCGCCGTCGCGCTCGGCCGTCACCGTCCAGGTGTAGCCCGGCGTGGGGGAGCGGGTGATCGACGTCGCCCCCCAACGCAGCGCGACCTCCGCGCCTAACGATTCGGCGTGGCGGGCGTACGCGCGCGAGATCTGCCCGTACCCCTCGCGCATGTAGTAGTAGTTCCCCCCGCCGACGGGCTTGAGGAGGCGCCGGATCAGCTTGCCGAAGCTCCCGGCCGATACCCGCTTGCGGGCCTGGATCCCCGACAGCTCCTCCGGCTCCCGCCCCCACATCTTGCGCCCGTACGGAAAGTAGAAGTGCCGGCTCATCGTCGGCCCGAGGTTCGCCAGGAGGACCGAGGCGTAGCTGTCCCCCTCGTCCCGCCTCGACAGCTTCGTCAGGACCATGTCGCGCGCCATCCCCAGCGCGAACCCCTTGTCGAGCCGTCTCAGGAGGTCGACGGTCTGGATCGGGAAGTGCAGCCACTTCCCGCGCAGGCGGATCCGCCCATGGCGGGCGAAGTCGCCGAAGTCGTCGCCGAGCATCTGCCGGATGTCGGCCAGGATCTCGGGGGCGACGGTGTGGTGCAGCCGGTGGCTCCCGTAGTCGAGCCACTGTCCTCCCCACTGGAAGCTCGCGGCATTCCCGCCGACCACGTCCTGCTTCTCCAGCAGCGTGACGGTCGCCTTCTGCGTGCGGCGCAGCTGGTAGGCGGCACCGCACCCGGCGGGGCCGCCGCCGAGGACGACGATGTGGGGGAGCCGGCTCACGCGTTCCCCTCCGGCACGTGTCCGCGCCCTGCGGCGCGATCGCGCTGCCGCGCCATCCAGTCGCCATACCACTGCACCGTCTCGACGAGCGATGCCTCGAGCGTCCAGCGCGGCGCCCAGTGCATGCGCTGGCGCGCCTTGGCGCAGTCGAGATACTGCCGGGGGATCTCGTTCGTGGCCTGGTTGAGGATCGTCAGGGGCACGTCACCCTTCCCCATGGCCGTGAGGATCGCCTGCGCCATCTCGATCACCGAGAGCGGCGTCTCGGTGCCGAAGTTGAAGGCCTCGCCCACGAACCGCTCCTCCGGGAGGCGCTCGGCCAGGGCGAGATATGCCTCCACCGCGTCGCGCACGAAGAAGTAGTCGCGCACGAACGAGCCGTCGCTCCGGATCACGGGCGACCCGTCGAGCAGCGCCGACCGGATCGTCCCCGGGACGAGGCGGTTGAAGTTCAGGTCGCCGCCGCCGTACAGGTTCCCGCAGCGGGTGACGGCCACCGGCAGGCGATACGAGTGGAAGTACGAGAGCGCGATGAGGTCCGCGCACGACTTGGAGACGTCGTACGGGAAGCGACCCACCAGGGGCGCATCCTCGGTGTAGGGGAGGATGTCGTGCGCGCCGTACGCCTTGTCGCTCGACGCCACGATCACGCGCTCGATGCGCTTCCCGAGCTGCCGCGCCGCCTCGAGGAGGACCCATGTCCCCTTGATGTTCGACTCGAAGGTGGAGAGCGGCGAGCGCGAGGCGGTCCCGACGATGGTCTGCGCGCCGAGGTGGAAGACCGTGTCGATCTCGTACTCGTTGAGCGCGCGCAGCGCCGTCATGTAGTCCTCGAGCTCCCCCCGCACCAGCCGGCAGCGCGAGAGCGTCCCCGCGCTCACCGCCTCGCTGTCGGGAACCCAGTCGCGGACGAGGCACACGACCTCGGCCTCGCGTCGCAGCAGCTCGGCCACCAGGTGGGAGCCCAGCAAGCCGGTGGCGCCGGTCACGAAGACGCGGCGATGTCGCCAGAAGGTCACGGCCAGATCTTCCATGGTGCGTGCCCGCCCGCCCAGAGCGATTCCAGCAGGTCGCGCTCGCGCACCGTGTCCATGGGTTGAAAGAAGCCATCATGGCGGAAGGCCATGAGCTGTCCGTCAGCCGCAAGCCGCTCCAGCGGCTCGCGCTCGAGGATCGTGCTGTCGTCCGCCAGGTACGAGAGCACCCCCGGTTCGAAGACGAAGAAGCCGCCGTTGATCCACCCGCCCTCGGCCTGCGGCTTCTCGGTGAAGGCCTGCACCGCGTCGCCGTCCAGGGCGAGCCCGCCGAAGCGGGCGGGGGGGCGCACGGCGGTCACCGTGGCCAGCCGCCCGTGGGCGCGGTGGAAGCGCACGAGCGCCCCGATGTCCACGTCCGAGAGGCCGTCGCCGTACGTGCACATGAAGGTGTCGTCGCGCAACAGCGGCTCGAGGCGCTTGAGGCGCCCCCCCGTCATCGCGTTCACCCCGGTGTCGAACAGCCCCACCTTCCAGTCCAGGCGCGAGGCGTTCACCGTCTCGACCGAGCCGTCGCGCAGGTCGACGAAGAAGTCGCTCTCGTGCGTCGCGATGTCGCGGAAGTACTGCTTGATCATCTCGCCCTTGTAGCCGCACGCCACCACGAAGTCCTTGTGCCCGTGTGCGGCGTAGAAGCGCATGAGGTGCCAGAGGATCGGGCGCCCGCCGATCTCGACCATCGGCTTGGGGCGTGCGGCGGTCTCCTCGGCCAGGCGCGTGCCGCGCCCGCCGGCCAGGATCACGACGTGCATGGGCTAGACGATGCGGGGCATGGGGATCGGGACGATGAACCGCCCGCCCCGTTCCCGGTGGAATTGCAGCTGCGTCATGATCTCGTCGGCGAAGTTCCAGGCCAGGATCAGCACGTAGTCCACCGGTTCCTCGCGCAACGCCTCGACGGGGCGGACGGGGAGGTGCATCCCCGGCGTCAGCGTCCCCACCTTCAGCGGGTTGCGGTCCACCGTGAAGGGGACGAGCCCGGTGTCGACCTGGCAATAGTTGAGGAGCGTGTTCCCCTTGGCCGGGGCCCCGTAGCCGGCGACCGTCTTGCCGGCGGCGCGCAACTCCTCGAGCAGCTGGCGGAGGGCACGCCGGTTCTCGGCGGTCCGCTCGGCGAAGGCCTCCCAGGCGGCGAGCGTGCTCACGCCATTCTCCGTCTCCTCGCGCATCATGGCGCGCGGCTGCTCCGCGTGCGCGATCCCCTTGCCGAACCAGACCCGGATCGACCCGCCGTGCACCGGGACCTCGTCGACCCGCCGGATCCCCAGTCCCACGCGCTCGGCCAGCCGCGCCAGCGCCGTGACCGAGAAGTAGCACAGGTGCTCGTGGTAGACGGTGTCGTACTCCGTCCCCTGCAGCATCTCGCGCGCATAGGGGACCTCCACCACCACCCCCCCGTCGGCGTCGATCAGGTCGGCACACCCGCGGAGGAACCCGGCGGTGTCGTCGACGTGCGCCAGGACGTTGTTGCCGATCACCGCCCGCGCCCGGCCGTGCGAGGCGCGCACGGCCGCCCCCGCGCCGGCGTCGAAGAAGCGCACCTCGGTCGGGATCCCCTGGCGCACCGCCTCGGCCGCGATGTTGCGCGCCGGCTCCACCCCCAGCACGCGCACCCCGAGGTCGCGGAAGCATCGCAGGAGCGATCCGTCGTTGCTCGCCACCTCGACCACCAGGTCATCGGGCGTGAGCGAGAGTTCGCGCACCACCGACGCGGCGTACTGGCGGTTGTGCGCGGCGATGGTCGTCGAGGTCCCCGTGAGGTAGATGTACTCCGCGAACAGGACCTCGGGGTCGATCACATCCGCCAGCTGCACCAACGCGCACGTCGTGCAGCAGTAGACGTCGAGCGGGAAGCGCGGTTCGCTCGCCACGTCCTCGGGGCCGCGGAGGAACGCGTTGGCCAGCGGCTGCTCGCCGAGCGAGAGGAAGCGCTTCAGCGTCGGGGCGCCGCACGCCCGGCACTCGTGCCGCACGCGGTGCACGGGGCGTGCGCGCCCGGCGACGTCCTGCCACCGAGGTGCCGGGCGTGCGCCGGCCGGCGCCACCGGGGGCGTGCTCACGACGCCCTCGACGGCGAGGTCGGCAGCGTCCCCATCGCCGGCGCCTTGGCGATCTCCCGCCGCCACTCGGCGAACGTCCCCGAGAAGCGGAACCGCAGCAGCGCCGCGAAGAACTCCCACATCGTCGTGACGCGCACGTGCGACAGCCCGTTGCCGCGCGCCCGCGCGAAGCAGTTGTACTCCAGCACCCGGAGCCCCATGTAGTGCGCCTTGATCATGATTTCCGGGTCCAGGAGCCACTGGCGCGACGTCAGCTGCATCCGGTTCACGACCTCGCGGGGGAGGAGCTTGGGGAGGCCGTTGATGTCCAGCGACTGGACGCCGGGAAAGAGCACCCGGAAGTACACGTTGTATGCGATCGACACCAACTTCCGCGACACCCCGTCCATCCGGAAGCGACGGCGTGCCTTGGCCAGCACCGGCATCCCGGTGGCGACGGCGTCTTCGTACAGGCGCACGGCATCCTCCGCATCCACCTGGCCGTCGGCAGGGATCACCCCCACCCACGGCGCCGTGGCCAGGGGGAGCCCCGACAACACCCCATTCCCGTAACCGATGTTGGTCTCCACGCGATGCGGCACGATCCCGGGAATCTCGCGCGCGAGCCCCGCGACGATCGCGCCCGTCCGGTCGCGCGACCCATTGTCCACCACGACCAGTTGCAGCCGGATCTCCGCACGGTCGAAGGCGGAGACCAGCCGGCGGATCGTCTGCGCGATGATCGCCTCCTCGTTGTAGGCGGGCATCACGAACGAGATGTCGGGGAGGACTTCGGCGTGGGGCATGTGTGAAGGTTCGGTCATCTGTCGTCCCAAGACGATGCACTCGGTGCGCAGAAACGCCACGGCGCTCCGGCGCGGCCTGCCCCGGACCCGCGCGTGCGATGCGCCCCGTCGAGCCCGAGTCCATCGCAAGGCCGGTGCCCGTCGGACCCGCGATGTCGGGACGCCCACGCCCAGACCGCCCCCGCGCGGTCGCGACACCGCCGCATTCGGCCAACGCCGGCGCGGACCGATCCCGCAGAAAGTGTAGCGGCCGAACCACAGGTCGGAAGCGCCGTGGGGAGGACGCCCCGACGACTCCCCACGGGGAGCGTGCGATTCTCCCCGACCGGATGGCGCGACCGTCGCTCCGGGTCGCGCGGGCACCGTGATTGCCCCGGAGGCGGTTTCGTCGTCCCGTCCAGAATCGCGGACGCCGACGATACCCCATCCGGCCTCCTCGCCAGGTACTCCACTCGTCCCCTCCGCCGCGCCCATGCGTACTCGCCTCTTCCTGACGTGCTGGGTCCTCTTCTGCCTGCACTTCGCGACCGACTTCGTGCGCGAGCACTATCTCGTCGTCAGCATGGCGGAGGACGCGACCTTCGACCTCGGGAAGTACCTCGGGTTGCACGATGACATCTTCAGGAACCCCGACCGGGCGCCACACCCCGGCGTGCACCATGGTGCCAACCCGGGGATCTCGATGCTTGCCGCCATTCCGTATGCGGCGGTTCGCCCCCTCGTCGACCGGGTGGTGGCGCGGAGCCTCGCCGCCCGCAGCGCGAGCGGGCACGACACGCTCGCGGTGTACAATGATCCGCGCGAGGCGCGCGTGCGGTTCTACAAGCAGGCCTACGCACTGGGGCTCGACGTCCGGTTCGGACTGGTCGGCATCATCACCATGGTGCTCTGCATGGCACCGCTCTCGGCGCTGGGCGTGGTCGCCGTGCACCGATTGCTGGAAGGGGCCGGGGTGGGGGAGCGGCACGCGCTCGCCCTGTCGCTGCTGTACGCCTTCGGGACGCCGGTCCTGTTCCGCACTGCCTATCTCAACCAGAACCTCGCGATCGGGATCGTGGCCATCATGGCCTTCCTGTTGTTGTGGAATCCGGGCGGGCGCCTGCAGATGAGCGAGGATCGCCGGACGGTACTTGCCGGCGCGCTCGCCGGCTTCGGCTTCCTGTGCGACTACAGCGGCGCGCTCTCACTCGGAATTCTTGGACTGTACGCCCTCGCGAAGGCTCGGGACTCGAAGGACTGGAGAGGGGTGATCCGCGCCGGCGCGCTCTATACGGCCGGCGCGGTACCGATGATCCTGATCCTCTGGTGGTACCAGTGGTCGGCGTTCGGCAGCTTCATCCTGCCCCCGCAGCACTGGATGCCTCCCGTGATCTACAGCGACCAGGGCTATCAGGGCGTGACCGGTCCCAACCTCGCCCTCCTGCTCGACCTGCTGTTCCATCCGAGCTTCGGGCTGGTCGTGTCGGCCCCCCTCCTGGTCCTCGCGCTCGGCGCCCCGTGGGTGCTTCGAAGCGGCAAGAGCTTCCTCCCGGGGCGAGAGTTGCTCGTCTGTCTCGCGGTCGCGGTGGCCTACCTCCTGTTCTTCAGCGCGATCGCGTACACCCGCCTGCAATGGAGCACGGGGATCCGGTACCTGATGCCGGTGGTCCCGTTCCTCTTTCTCCCCGCGGCGGCGGTGCTGTTGCGCCTGCCGAGGGCGGCCGCGTACGGCGTCGTCGTCCTCGCCGTGACCGTCTCGTGGTCGATGGCCATGGTTCGCAACCAGTACGGCGTGCACCAGAACGTCATCCGCGTCTTCGTGGAGGGATTCCAGCTCCCCTGGCTCAATACGCTGGGGAAGATGTCCGCCCAGTACGCCCCCTGGCTGAGCGGCCGCCCGTCCGCGCTTCCGGTAATGGTGTTCACCGCCGCCATCATTTACGGGATCTGGAAGTTCGATCGCCCGTGGCGAGCGAGCGCGGACACCTCGAGTCGCTGACGCCCCACGTCACTTCTTGCGGCACGCCCTCTGCATGGCGTGACCGTGCCCGGCGGGGCCCATCCCCGCCCCCTCGTCCACCATCGGAGCATCGTCATGCCGGTCTATCGTCCAGAGCGGGTTGGTGATTGGGACCGCTCGCTCATGGTCGACGTCATGATCCCGGTGTTGAACGAGGCCCACGTCCTGGCCCGGAGCGTGGCGACGCTGCGGCACTTCCTGTCGGAGTCGCTTCCTTGCCGCTGGCGCGTGGTGGTCGTCGACAACGGTTCGACCGACGGCACCGATCGGGTGGCGCGCGAACTCGTCGCCGCCCACGACGACGTTCGCTTCCTGCAGCTCCCCCAACGGGGGCGCGGGCGCGCGTTGCGCCACGCCTGGAGCCAGAGCGACGCCGACGTCATGTGCTACATGGACGTCGACCTCTCCACGGAGCTGCGCGCCCTCCCCAAGATGGTGCACGGCATCGTTGCGGATGGATTCGACCTCGCCACCGGCTCCCGCCTCCTCCCCGAATCGAACACCATCCGGTCGGCCAAGCGGGAGTTCATCTCGCGCAGCTACAACCTGTTCGTCAAGGCCGTCCTCTGGACGTCGTTCAGCGATGCGCAGTGCGGCTTCAAGGCGATCAGTCGCGCCGCGATGGCCGAACTCGTCCCCGAAGTGAAGGACCAAAGCTGGTTCTTCGACACCGAGCTGCTGGTGCTCGCCGAGAAGCGCGGGTACCGCATTGCCGACATTCCGGTGGTCTGGATCGAGGACGACGACAGCCGCGTCAAGATCGTCAAGACGGCGTGGGACGACATCAAGGGGGTCCTTCGCCTTCGGTGGAAGCTGTGGCGCGAGCTCGTCTCGGCGCGTCCCGTCCCGGCGCGCGCGCTGGGCAAGCGCCTCACCCCCTGAGCCTTCTCCCGTGACGGACGTGGCGCTCCCGCCGCTCGTCGTCACGGGCGCGAGCGGCTTCGTGGGGCGCCGGCTCGTCGCCGCCCTGCGCGACCGCGCGCTGCGCGTTGCGCCCGGCGCCCCCACGCGCGAGGTGACGCTCCTGTCCCGGGAGCCGGCATCGCTGGCGCCGCTCGCCCCGCTACCGCCGCATTGGCGCGTGGTGCCGGTCGACCTGGCCACCGCCGACATCCCGGCCGACGCGATCCCGGCCGCGAGCGTGGTATTGCACCTGGCGGCTGCCACCGGGCGGATGTCCGCGGCGATGATGCGACGCGTCAACGTCGAGGGGACGCGGCGGATCGCCGAGGGCGCCCGCGCGGCGAGCGCGTCGCACCTGGTCTTCGTGAGCTCCATCGCCGCCGGCTTCGCCAATCGCCGCTGGTACCACTACGCCGAGGCCAAGCGCGACGCCGAACGCGTCGTCGCCGCGTGCGGCGTCCCCTTCACGATCGTCCGCCCGACGATGGTCTTCGGCCCGGGGAGCCCGGTGCAGGATGGGTTGGAGCGCATCGCCAGCGCTCCCCTCCCCGTCGTCCCCGGGAGCGGGGCGGTGCGCGTGCAGCCGATTCACGTCGATGACGTGGTGGACTTCCTCCTGGCGCTCACCGCTTCGCCGCCCCCCTCGGGAACGACGCTCGAGCTCGGAGGGGGGGATCGGTGCACGCTGAACGAGCTTCTCGCGCGCATGCGCGCCGCCCGCGGTCTCCCGCCGCGCACCCCGTTTCCCATCCCGCTCGCCCCGGTGCGTGCCGCGCTGGCCGCGGCGGAGGTGGTGCTGGGGGCGCGCCTGCCCGTCACCGCCGGCCAGCTCGCCTCGTTCGTCAACGACTCCGACGCTGCCCCGCACCCGCGCGTCGCCGATTACCTCCCCACTCCGCGCGCGCTGACGGCGATGCTCGGAGGAGCCTCCGCGGAGACCGTGGCCGCTGCCGGAGCGGGGGAGCGCCCGGGGCACGTCACCGCCTCGACGCCCCTGGCGTCGCCAGCGGGCGAGCCCCTC